>CAYNQA010000129.1:0-8320 GCA_964399225.1 uncultured Anaerolineaceae bacterium | reverse complement strand
TTACTCATTCACCACATCCCCGCTTTGACCGCCGTGCTTTTCAACGAGACGAATATTTTGAATTTTCATTGTTTTTTCTGCGGCTTTGGCCATGTCATAGACCGTCAACGCGGTGACGGAGACCGCGGTCAGGGCTTCCATTTCCACGCCAGTCTTGCCGGAGGTTTTCACGGTCGCAGTGATGACCACACCCGGCAGGGACTCGTCGAGGGCGAGGTCCACGTCCACTTTAGTGAGGGGTAGGGGATGGCAAAGGGGGATCAGGTCCGAGGTCCGCTTGGCGGCGGTGATCCCGGCGATCTGCGCCACGGTGAGCACGTCCCCTTTTTTGATGGCGCCGTCGCGGATCAGGTCGAACGTCGCACGCTTCATCACGATTTCGCCTTTCGCGATCGCGATCCGTTCGGTGACCGGCTTATCGCCCACGTCTACCATGCTGGCGCGTCCGGTCGAGTCGATGTGGGTGAGTTTGGACATGAGGGAATTATACCTTCGGACTCCTTTCTCCCGAAATAAATGCAAAGAACCCCACCACAGAGAGCACGGAGACCGCAGAGCTGTTTTCAGGAGATTATCTCCGTGCTCTCCCCCGGCACCGCCCGCCAGGGCAGGTGAGTGCGCTCCGTGGTGAAATGATTCGAAGGCCCAAAAAATTAGCCACTCGCGAACGTCGATGTGAACTCCGTGGTGAAATCATGGTGATATAATCCCCCCGCCATGCTCCCAATGATGCAATCTTCCTACACCGTCCAGACCCCTGTTTACGAGGGGCCGCTTGCGCTGTTGCTCGATTTGATCGAGCGCGCCGAACTGGACATTACCGCCGTTTCACTCGCGCAGGTCACGGACCAGTATCTTTCGTATGTGCGCAAATTGGAGCACGTGACAGCGGATGAAATATCTTCGTTCCTTGTGGTGGCCTCGAAGCTGATCCAGATCAAATCCGAGGCGTTACTGCCGCGTCCACCCGTGCGTGAGGTGGGTGAGGAAGATCCCGCCGAGGATCTGGCGCGACAGTTGCGGCTCTACAAGTTGTACAAAGAAGTGGGGATCTGGCTGGAGGATCGCCAGAATAAAAACCTGCGGACGTATCTGCGCGTCGCGCCGCCTCCGAAGGTGGAAGCCAAGCTTGATCTTTCGAACATCACTCTCGCCGATCTGCTCGAAGCTGCCGAGAAGGTGTTTACCAAGGAAAAGGAGCGCCAATCGCTGGGGACGGTTATTTCCGCGCCGAAAGTGACCATTCGCGAGAAGATCGAGTTGATCGTCACACGTCTGCGCTCGAAGACGGTCAAATCGTTCCGCGGGCTGCTTGGCGAGAAACCCACACGCTTGGAAATTGTGGTCACGTTTTTGGCGTTGTTGGAATTGGTCAAGCGCTATCGTGTGCAGGCTCGGCAGGATACGTTGTTCAGCGATATTGATATCGAGCCGATGGAAGAGTTTCGCGAAGGCGAGGAATTCGAATTGGAGTTTGAGTAAATCAGCTTTTGGCTAGTAGCTGTTGGCATTTAGCGAAAGACGACGCATATGCGTCGTCTTTTTGTTTAGAGTGTCTTATCGATCTCCTCCGCCGCGCGTTGACCGGATAGGTACGCGCCGTGGACGGTGGACGGGTATTTGCGATGGGTGGCCTCACCTGCGAAGAAGAGGTTGTCCACAGGTTTGGCAAGTGTGTCATAGTCGCCGCCGCTGGCGAAGGGCGGGATGTGTGAGTAGGAGCCGAATGTGTACGGGTCGCTGCCCCAGCGGGTGATGATCACGCCATTGGGTTGGGGGATGTTTTGTCCGTAGATGCGGCGCAGGGTTTGCATAGCCGAGTCAACGATCTGGGCGTCGCTCCACGATTCGATCTCGTAACCGAATTGCCCGGCATTGAACCCGAGCAGGATGGGTTGATCCAGGAGCGGCGCGAGATTCAACCACTCGCACCACTGTCCCTTTTCTTCCGAGATGTAGCCGAGCAGGTGGCTTTCATCATCCCAGAACACGCTGGGGAATTTCAGATAGCATTTGTTGAGCACGCCCATGTTCAGTCGTGAGATCGAATCTGTCTTCCACTTGGGCAGGGATGGTTCGAAGGCGATGATATTTTGCTTCAACACGCCGAGCGGAACGGTAACCAGCACAGCCTTTGCCTCGAATGTCCCGTAATTGGTCCCGACTCGCGCGCCATCGGCCGAGTATTCTACGCGGCGGACAATGTGACTCAGGCGGATATCGAGTCCATCCGCAACAGATTGCACCAGCTGGCCGTAACCGTTCGGGAAGATGACATCCTCGCCTTTGAATTCACCCTCCTGGTCGAACTCCCACAACGAGAGGTCGCTGATGTCGCCGCCGTATTCGTGCTCCAATTCGGTGTTGATGGCGTAGAGCAGGTTGAGCATCCCCTCACGCGAAAAGCGTTTGTTGCTGAGGAACATGTCCAACGCATCTTGCAAGGAGGCGTCGTTGTCCGTTTCCTCCTGCCATTCTGCCACCTGTTCGTAGAATTGCTCGAACAGGGCGTCGATATCTGCATCTTCCTGCCCCGAGACCTCCGAGCCGTCGCTTTTGTAGCGCGTGATCGATTCGTAATCGGTGGCAACACGCGGTGCGTTGAGTTGGTTGGCAAGGTCGGTCAGGGGATTCTTGTTCACGCCGTGGATCCACGAAGCGCCCAGATCGAGCGGCAGGCCAAGGGAGTGATCGGTCCAGGTGCGGCCGCCGATGCGGTCACGGGCTTCGAGCACAATCACGTCATAGTCCCAGTCCGCGAGTTGGCGGGCGGCTGCCAGCCCGGCCATGCCGGCGCCGATGACGATCACCTCCGCCGTACGCGGACGATTGTCCGCTGTGGGGGTGGCGGGCGAAGCCTCGGTGGGGGATTTGGTTTGCGAGGGCGAGGCAGGTTTCCCAGTCGGTGCTGAAGCGGGCGCTGAGGCGAAGAGTCCGCAACTGGCGGCGAGCAGTCCGCCGAGTGAAACAGCCGTCAACTTTAAAATGTCACGTCGCGAGAATGTGCTCATTGCGTTTTCCTTTTGGCGAAGCGATTAAATATCCAGACGCCCACGATGGCGCCAAGATTATCGTACACCAACACGTCCCACACCGATGGATTGCGGCCGGGCGTGAAGGATTGGTGGAATTCGTCGGTGATGGCAAACAGGATAGCCAGCAACCATGCCAGCCACGGACGTTTCCCAAGTCCGTGCAGGTATGAAGCGGCAAGACATGCGTAGCCGATCGAGTGCCCCAGCTTTTTGATGGTGAAGTCAAACTCATCGAAGCGCGGCATATCGTCGCCGGGGATCGATGAGAAAGCAAAGATCAGCATCATCATAGCAATAGCGGGGAGCCAATTTTTTAAGCGAGTCATCTGTTACACTTTTCTCAATTTGGAGTAATATTGTCTAAATTCGCCAAAGGAGGCACACATGAAACAACAGCTCGACACTGTTCTCGAAAAATGGAACCTGCTGAAGCACCCATTCTATCAGGCTTGGAGTGCGGGCACCCTGCCCGTGGATGCGCTGCAAGTCTATGCCCGCGAGTATGGTAACTTCATCGCGACCCTGCCGATCGGCTGGGAGACCCTGAAGGATGCGGAGACTGCGGACGAAGAACGCGAGCATGCCGATATGTGGACGGAATTTACCGCCGCCCTTGGTAGTTTCACCGCCGACGCCTCGCTTCCGCAGACCTCGAACCTGGTGAGCACCTCGCGAGCTTTATTCGCCTCCCGGGCTTCTGCTCTCGGCGCGATGTACGCCTTCGAGGCCCAACAGCCCGCCACTGCGCAATCGAAGCTGGATGGTTTGAAGACCCACTACAAACTGCCGCAAGGTGTGGAACCGTACTTCGAAGTCCATGCCAGGAACTGGCATGAATCCGAGAAGATCCTGCGCATGATCGAGGCGCTTCCCGCCGGCGAACAGGCTGAGGCCGTTGCCGCCTGCGACCGCATGGCCCAATCGCTGTGGGATGCCCTGACCGGCATTCACGATGTGACCTGCGTGAATTAGCTCAAAACAGCATCCAGCACCCCGTTTTCTTCAGGAAAACGGGGTGCTTTTTCCTTGCTGATTTACAAATCCCTGTGCTATAATCCGCCGTCGCTCAAAAACTAGAAACCAACAGCAAGGATGAACGAACATGTCTGACCAGATCATGAAGGCGGTGGAAGCCGCCGCCAACCCGAAGATCCCCGCTCTTCAGCCCGGCGATACAGTTAGCGTTCACGTGAAGATCAAAGAAGGTGACCGCGAACGTATCCAGGAGTTCAAGGGCACCGTGATCCGCCTGCGCAAGGGCGGTAACGAAGCCTCCTTCACCGTCCGCCGCATTGCGAGCAACGGCGTCGGCGTGGAACGCACCTTCTTGATGCGCTCCCCGCGCCTGGACAAGGTGGTTGTGGAACGCCACAACATCGTCCGCCGCGCCCAGCTCTACTTCATGCGCGAACGCACTGGCAAGTCTGCCCGCCTGAAGCAGAAGTTCGATTAGTTCACAGAGAGACCCTGAAGGCAACTTCGGGGTCTTTTGATTCAGGAACACAGACCCTAAGGGTTCGCAAACCTTTAGGGTCTTTATGAAGGAAAATAAAATGGCCCATCCCCTGATCGGAATCACCGCCTGTCACGTCACAACAAAAGAAGGCCATCCTGCCGTGCGGCTCCTGCGGGCGTACGTCACTGCCATTGCGGACGCGGGCGGTGTGCCGGTCCTGATCCCGCCGGAGTTGGATGAACCATCCTGGCGGACGTTGCTCTCCCGTCTCGATGGTGTGGTTTTCTCTGGCGGTGCAGATATCAGCCTGGATTACTTCGCCGGTGAACCGCATCCCACCATTGACGTGGAAGCGGAGCGGGATGCCATCGAACTGCCGCTCCTGCGTGCCGCCGTCGAAGCGGACAAGCCCATGCTGGGAATTTGTCGCGGGTTGCAGGTGATGAACGTGGCCCTCGGCGGGACGTTGCACACCCACATCATTGACCAACTGCCCGGCGCCCT
This sequence comes from uncultured Anaerolineaceae bacterium, assembly GCA_964399225.1. GTDB lineage: Bacteria > Chloroflexota > Anaerolineae > Anaerolineales > Villigracilaceae > Denitrolinea. The sequence goes on along the minus strand of CAYNQA010000129.1, from coordinate 3,325 downwards.
CCAACACGATTGGCACGATAAACCGCGCAGCACCCTGGCGCACCCGGTTCGTGTGGAGGAGGGAACGAGGCTGGCGGAGGTGCTCGGTTCTCCGCTGGTACAGGTCAACAGCCTGCATCATCAAGGCATCAAAGATCTGGCGCCCGGACTGAAGCCAACAGCCTACACGTCCGATGGCTTGGTGGAAGGGATTGAGTTGCCCGACCGAAAATTTGCCCTCGCCGTGCAATGGCATCCAGAGTGGATGACCGAGCATGAGGAAATGCGGCGCTTATTCCGCGCGTTTGTCGAGGCCGCGCAATAATTCAGAACCCCGTTCTCTTCGAGAGGACGGGGTTCTTTCTGGTATGATTCATTCCATGTCTTCAACACAACCCATTGGCGTCTTTGACTCCGGCGTTGGCGGACTTTCTGTCCTGCGCGCGATGCGTGAGTTGATGCCCGGTGAGAATGTGGTCTTCTTCGGTGATCAGGGACATGTGCCGTACGGACCACGTCCGCTCGAGCAGGTGCGGAACTTCTCCGAGGGGATCACGCGCTTTCTGCTGGAAGAGGGCGCGAAGTTGATCGTGGTGGCTTGTAACACCGCCTCCGCCGCCGCGTTGACTCACCTGCGGCAGGCCTTCCCCGATGTGAAGTTTGTGGGGATGGAACCGGCGGTCAAACCGGCTGCCGAACGGACGCAGACCGGCGTGGTCGGTGTGTTGGCGACACCAGCGACTTTTCAGGGTGCACTGTACGCCTCGGTAGTGGAACGCTTTGCCAATGGTGTGCAACTGTTTCAAAATACCTGTCCTGGTTTGGTGCAACAAATTGAAAAAGGGGATTTGGAGGGAGCGGAAACCCGCCGCATTTTGGAAGATGCTCTCCTGCCGATGCTTGAGAAAAATATTGATACGGTCGTGCTGGGATGCACGCATTATCCTTTTGTGATCCCGCTCATTCAGCGGATCTGCGGAGAGTCGGTGCGGGTGATCGACCCGGCCCCGGCGGTGGCGCGGCAGGCTCAACGTCTGCTCGAGGCGGAGCGGAAGGGGAATGCCGGGGGCGAGGGGAAGGTCCGTTTCTTTACGTCCGGTGAAGAGGCGAGGGTGGAACGTCTCCTGCCGTTGTTATTGGGCGAAACGGGAAAGGTCCAGCGTGTGAACTGGGTTGGCGAAACAAAGTTGACGAAGGAATGAAAAACCAGGTTTCTCGATGAAACCTGGTTTTTATTTTAGGCACCGATCGTTTTTTGCTTCCAACCGTTGTCGTTGTAATTCACCTCGAACGTGACTTCGGGGTCGCTGGACTGGAAGTCCACGTTCACCACGCCGAAGTTGGGGCGCGCAAAATAGAAGTGGCGTTTCTGCCGTGCCAGCCATTTTGACATTGCGGGCGCGTATGCAAAGCTGATCCACACGCTTTTTTGTTCGAAGGGTGATGCGCAAAACTCGGCGATCGGGATGCGGCGTCCGCTGGGAGCCTTGAGCTCGGCGGTGACTGCGTGAGCTGAGTGCAGATCGCCCGTCAGGATGCGCACCCCCTCGATCTCATTGACGGCCAGAAATTCAAGCAGGCGTTCACGCTCATCGCGGAACCCTGACCAGCGGTCTTGCACCACATCCAGCCAGAGCGGGTGCAGGATGGAGCAGGAAGAAACCAAAAACTTGACCGGGTATTTTTGGTTGACCTCTTTCAGCCATTCCTGCAATACGTGCCATTGTCCCTCGCCGAGCATCGAGCGTTTTTTACCGATCACGCGCATGGTGCGCGTGTCCATTACAAAGAATGCTGCATTGCCGTGATAGAACGTGTATGCGAGCGAGCCTGGATCGTGTTGACGGAGAATATATTCTCCGCGCGCGTCGAATTCGAACGGCAGGAGCAGCTCGGGGGCGTGCATGGCCTGGTGTTCATCATAAGCTTTCAATGCCGCGCGCACGCGTTCGGGAGAAAGGTGGCGCTCCTGCGGCGGCAGACCCTTGAACCAGCGCACAACACGGTCGATGATCGAGATCTCGGCCCAGCGTCGTTCTGGGTCTTTCCAGCGCCAATCATTATCCACTTCGTGATCGTCGAGGGTCATGAACAGAGGCAGGTTGGGCATGAGCGCTTGCATGGCGGGGCGTGTCCAGTGCTGACGATATACGGCGCGATAATCCTCGAGCGAGACCGCCACGCGCCCGAGACCGTTATGCCTGGCGTCATCCGCATAGATCTGGTCACCGATCATCAGGCCGAAGCGAAGTTGATCGCTATCAATACGCCTGCCGATCTCATCCAACGTCTGGCCGCCGTGCTCATCCGGCGGGAGGTAGCACGAACCAAACATGAAGCGGAATGAAGTGCTTGTCTGCGGTTTGGGGAATGTTGTGAATCTGTGGAATGCTTCGCGCCCCGGACGTTTTTTCTTCAATCCAACGGCGTAATAATACGTGGTATTCGGCTTGAGCCTGGAGAGGGGGAGGATGCCTGCGAAGCCGTTCTCTTCATAGAGTTCGGCCACGCCGACCCATTCCGCGTCACTGACATCGGGACGGCGGGCGAGCCAGACATGCATGGAGGCGGCCGCATCGGCGCGCGCCCAGATGTTTGCGCTGTTGTGGGAGAGTCCACCAACGAGAGGGCCAAGGAGGAGAGATGGTGTGTTAGGCATGGCGGGAGGGGATGGAGTTGGAAGTATGGAGTGCGGTCGGTTATTCCGGTTTGACCGAAAATAGTTTCAACTGGGAGGCAAGGTTTCGAAGCTCTTCCTCGCCTTCAAATTTCATGCCGACCATGGCCATGACCGAACGGGTATAGGCCGGCTTGGCGCGATAGAATTTCACCATTAATTCGCCTGCTTCGAAACCGGTCAATGCGATCAGCCGGGCGGTGAATTTCCTGCGCCCGACCTGCGCTCGAAAAAGCGGATTCGCCTCAATGTTCTTCACCCAATCAGCGCGGTCGCCGTACGCGGCTTCGATGTAATACGTGTCGGCGGCGGGATCGTAGTCCATCACATCCACCATCACATCACGCGGCTTGCCGCTCTTGCGGCCAGTGGTTGTGATCAACATCCATTGCGCGCCGATCATGCGTTCCCAGCCGCCCAGTCCCATTTTGTGGAGCCAAACAGGAAACTTGAAGAAGAATTTCAACAAAGGGTTGGGACGTTTTGTGAGTGCGCTCATGTGATGATTATACGTCACTCATCCGCCGGGCGGACGCGGAGCATTTCGGGTGTGATGTGTATGTGGTTGAGAGACTCGAACGTCAGGCGGGATGGATCGAGGGCGCGGCCTGTGCAGAGCCGCTCGAAGAGGGCAAGATAGCTGGCTGGGATGGCCGCTTCAAAGTCCAG
>CAYNQA010000128.1:0-8463 GCA_964399225.1 uncultured Anaerolineaceae bacterium | reverse complement strand
AAATGGAGTTTTCTAGGGATTGTGACGATTAGCGTCTCACCCTCTTTTCGTATTGTAAAGCGCGGTGCTGTTGGTTGGACTTTCATGCTCCCTCATTTCTTCTTGGTTAGATTCTTCTTTTCCTTATCAGACAAAAACGCAATTTCAAGCGCGTTCTTTTGGACCTGACGGATCTGTTGCTCCGTCAGGCTCGCTTTTTGTGCAGCGACGTTGTACTCGTAGGGCAGGTCAATGCCGCTGATGCCGGGGTCGTCGGTGTTGATGGTGGCGAGGATGCCGCGCTCGAGGAAGAGTTTCAAGGGATGGCTGGCATAGTCGGGGACGCAGGATGTCTGCACGTTGCTGGTCAGATTGCTTTCCACGCCGATGCGATGCTCGGCCATGTAATCCAGAAGGGCGGGGTCTTCGATCGAGCGCACCGCATGACCGAGGCGTTTCGTCCCCAGTTCGCGCAGGGCCTGCCACACACTTTGCGGACCGTCCACTTCGCCCGCATGGACTGTGAAATGCCAGCCTGCGTCGCGCGCGCGTTGGAAATGCTCGAGAAATAACGAACCGGGGTAGTTGAGCTCGTCGCCTGCCAGGTCGAAGGCCGTGATGGACTCGCGCTGGGTGAGCAGGGCTTCGAGCTCTTTCATGCACGTTGCCGGTCCGTATGTGCGGCTGATGATGCCAATCAAGTTTGCGCGGACGCCGAAATCGCGCTGGCCCGACTGAGTCCCGTCCACGACCGCTTCCACTACGCCGTCGGGATGAAGCGAGTGCGATTCGGCCATGAACCACGGGCTGAAGCGCAGCTCGATATAGTCTATGCCCTCGTTCTTTGCATCCTCCACGTTTTCATAGGCGATGCGGCGGCAGGCATCGTAATCCACAAGGATGCCCATTGGCCATTTGAACTTTTCGAAGAATGACAGAATGCTGGGGTGAGGCTCGGTGACCTGCACATGCGGCCGCAGTGACTCGAGGTCCCAGGCGGGCAGGGGCAGGTTGTGCTTGCGCCCGAGGTCGAGGATGGTTTGCAGGCGCACGTTGCCGTCGAGATGGCGATGGAGGTCGATCAGGGGCAGGTCGGGGGAGATCATGGTTCTATTTTACTCCCGCAATTAAATACACTGCCGCAAATTTCACGAATTCACACGAAATTTGATTCGCGGACACTCGCGCAATTTGCGGCAAGAATTGGGCAGGATTACTGATACTTCCGAATCACCAATACTGCATTGTGCCCGCCAAAACCGAAGGCGTTGCTGATGGCCACGTCGAATTTTTTCTCGCGTGCCACATTCGGGATATAGTCGAGGTCACAATCGGGGTCGGGAGTTTGGTAGTGGATGGTAGGCGGAAGGATGCCTTCGCGGATTGCCTGCACGCAGAAGATGGCTTCGAGTGCGCCGGTTGCTCCCATCATATGTCCGGTCATGGATTTCGTGGAAGATATGGGCGTCTTGTAGGCCTGTGCGCCGAACGCCGCCTTGACGGCTCGGGTCTCAGAAACATCGTTGAGTACGGTGCCGGTGCCGTGGGCTGAGATGTACCCCACCTCGTCCACGTTGACCCTGGCAGACTCGAGCGCAAGACTGATCGCCTTTGCGCCGCCCACACCCTGTTCGTGTGGAGCGGTGATGTGAAATGCATCTGCTGTGGCGGCGTAGCCAGCCAACTCGGCCAGGATATTCGCGCCGCGCGCTTTTGCATGCGATTCGGTTTCCAGGACCAGCACAGCCGCACCTTCGCCCATCACAAGGCCGTCGCGGTTCTTGTCGAAGGGTTGGGGGGTCATTGAATAATCATCATTACGGCGCGACATGGCGCCGAGCCGGTCGAAAGCCGCCACACCGAAACGGCAGATCGTTGCCTCGGATGCGCCGGCAAGGGCAACATCGATCGTTCCGTTGCGAAGCATCATCCATGCGGTGCCGATCCCGTCTGCGCCTGATGCGCATGCAGACGCCACAGAGATGGAGGGACCTTTGAAACCATAATCAATGCCCGAGAGGCCTGACGCGCCATTGGGCATCAACATCGGGATCAGGAACGGGCTGACACGCCGCGGGCCGTTATCCCGGATATTGAAAATGGCATCCTCCAACGATTGCAGACCGCCGATCGCAGCCGAGAGGACCGTGCCGATCCTTCCGGCGTTTTGCTCAGTAACCTGCAGGCCGGAACTCGCCATGGCTTCTTTGACTGCGGCGGCGGCGTACTGCTGGTAGAGGTCACGGCGGCGGATCTCTTTTGGATCCATGTAGTTTTCGGGATTAAAGTTCTTGATCTCGCAGGCGATCTTAACAAGATACTCGCCGGTATCGAAACCTGATATCGGCCCGACACCTGATACTCCATTCGTCACATTCCGCCAAGAATCGCTAACATTTAAACCAATCGGGTTTACTGTTCCCATGCCGGTAATAACGATACGTTCCATTCAGCCTCCGTCAATCTCCTGAGTATTTCAGCCCCGAACCCGTAAGGATGACAACGATCGGGTCGGGCAATAAAGAAATGGTTTCTTCCAGCGCCTTCCAAACTAATGCAGAGGTCGGCTCTACATAAAACCCCTTATGGGCCAGAGCGTCACGCCCCGGCAGGATGTCTTTTTCGGCCACCGCAGCCCAAAATCCTTTACTTGAGCGGACTGCCAGCCGCACCGTCTCCTTGCGAAGCGGATCCGTATTGCGCACTCCTTCAGCGATGGTCTGCCCGCTCCCATTTGCCGGATGACCGGCCAGCGGACTGCATACCTGCGCCTGGACACCGACCATCTTTGGGGGCGCTCCAACCTTGCTTTGTCCCGCCTCTGACCTGGCTCCGGCTTGATACAGCGCCTCGAACCCTCTCCACGCCCCGAGCAGGAGTCCACCTTGCCCGGCAGGGACGAGGACAGCCCCCGGCATGTACCCGCCTAGTTGTTCAACGATCTCATAAGCGATCGTTGCATAACCCGGGATGCTGAAAGGCATGCTGGCATGGCTGGCATACGTCCTGGTCTCAGCGGCTTTTTGTGCCGCGAGTTCCGCATTGCCGCGCGGGCCCGGGACTGGGATCACCTCGGCTCCATAGGCGCGGATCTGGTTCAACTTGGGTCCCGATGCTGTTTCGGGCACGAACACACTTGCTTTGATTCCCGCCCGCGCCGCATAGGCCGCAAACGACGCGCCGGCGTTGCCGGAGGAATCCTCCACGGCTTCGGTCACGCCGCGGGATTTGAGGAAGGTGATCAACGCGGCGGAGCCGCGGTCCTTGAAGGAGCCGGTCGGGTTTTGGTATTCGCACTTGAAGGCGACCTTGCGCCCGAAGGCTTCCGCCCAGACGAGGGGCGTATTGCCCTCGCCGAGGGAAAACGAATCCGAAGCAGAATCCGCTCCGAAGGCTTGCGCTGAGCCGAGTCGAAGCGTGGATGAGAAGCGAAAGACCCCGCGGCGGGATGAATCCACCTGGGCGGGGTCGAAAGTCCACGGGCGGGAATAGTCGTACAGTCCGCCGCAATCGGGACAGCGATAGGGTGCGCCGGTTTCAGGGTAGGCGCTTCCGCAGTCTATGCAGCGGATTTGAGCTTCTGCCATTCGCGGTCCAGCATGGCGTAGTGATATTCACTAGCCCAGCGCCCGCGCAGCCAGACGTTCTGGACAAAGTGTGCTTCGCGGCGGAAACCAAGACGTTCGAGGGTGTTGATCGAGGCGTCGTTCTCCACGTCGGTGCGGGCGATCACGCGATGGACGTTGATCTCGTCGAACAGCCATTCGAGGTGACGCTTGACTGCTTCGACACCGTAGCCTTGCTGCCAGTGTTTTTTAGCGATGGTGCAACCGATGTAGACCTGGCGCGGATCATCTTTCTTGAACATGTGGGCAATGTCGCCGAGCAGTTCCTTGTCATCCTTGCTGACGATGGCGGCCTGATACCATTGCCCGCCTTCGAGGGGGTGGCGTGTGCGCATCATTTCGAGGAATTCCGCGCCGCGCTCGTGCGAGTAGGGCAATTCCCAGCCTTTGTATTCCGCCACAGCGGGATCGTTGCGGAAGGGCAGGAACGAGTCGAGGTCGCTTGGGCGGAAGGCGCGCAGGATCAGACGGTCGGTTTCGAGGAAGAAGTGTTTGATTTCCATGAGTTGATTCTCCAAGAGTTGGCTGATTTTACCCGAAGGTTATCCGCTAATCTACGTTGATCTGCGCGGATTTGTCTGCGTTCAGCGCCTTCCATTCACGATCGAGCATGGCGTAGTGATACTCGCTGGCAAAGTGACCTTTGAACCAGATGTTTTCCACGAAATGGGCTTCGCGTCGGAAGCCGAGTTTTTCGAGTGTCTTCCACGAGCCGGTGTTTTCCACATCTGTGTCAGTGATAATGCGGCGGAGATTGCGCTCGTCAAAGAGATAGGTCATCAGGCGGCGAGTGGCCTCGACAGCATACCCTTTGCGCCAATGCTTTTGAACGATGGTGCAGCCCATGTGTGCTGTGTTGGTTTCGTCTTTCTTGACGAAGAATGCGCAGTCGCCGATGAACTCGCCTGTGTCTTTGATGATGATGGCGGCCTGGAACCACTCGCCGGGCTCGCCCGGGTCGCGGACTTTCATCTCCTCGAGAAATCCGACCGCCTTTTCGCGCGGGTATGGAAAAGCCCAACCCTGCCAGCGCGCCACTTCGGGATCGTTGCGATAGGCGAAGAAGGCCTCCAGGTCATCGTCCGTAAATCGGCGCAGTAGGAGACGATTGGTTTCGAGCAGGAAAGGTTTTGGTTGCATGTTTTTTTACCACAGAGATCACAGAGTGCACGGAGAAAAAGCAATCAAGAATCTCTGTGCTCTCCGTGTGCTCCGTGGTGAATATGATCGAATTTACTCGCCCGGCTTCGGGATGTAATCGCCCTCGACCCACTCTTCGCCATTCGGACCGACTTCTTTTTTCCACACGGGGACGATTTCCTTCAGACGGTCGATGCCGTAGCGAGCCGCGTCGAAGACACCGGTGTCACGGTGCGCGGACGTGACCGCGATCAGCACCGTCGGCGTGCGCGGGTAGAGACGTCCGATGCGCTGAACGACAGCGATGCCTTCTATGGTCGGCCAGCGTTCGCGGATCTCATCTGCGACTTGTTTCATCTTGGCCTCGGCCATCGGTTTATAGGCTTCGTACTCGAGGTAGACCGTTTCATGCGGATTATCGCGCGAGGTCACGCCGCGCACCATGCCGGTAAAGATCGCCGCCGCGCCGGTCGAGGTCAGCGTGATCGAATCGAGCAGGGCGTCGAGGTCGAGTTCGGATTCGGTGATGGAGAAGATAGTTGGGTAGTTGGTTAATTCCATAATTTTGTAATTTTCATTTACAACGGTGGTCGAGTAGCCCCGCCCGTTCTTGGCGGGGCGTATCGAGACCTAACCACCACTCACCGGCGGGAACATCGCCAACTCCGCGCCATCGGGCAGAACGGCTTCGTCAAACGCATACTCACGGTTGATAGTCGTCAGTACGGACTTCATGTTCTGCTCCAGCGCCGGGATATTCTTCGCGATCTGCGCTTTCAAGTCGCGGACAGTCCCGCCATCGGGCAGGTCCACTTCGATGGATTTGGCGCCCCCGGCACGTTCGCGCAGGGTGGCAAACAGTAAAACTTTGATACGGGCCATATCGCTCCATTTTTTTGCCGCGAATTTACCCTTTGGGCACGACGTCACAAATTTTCGCGAGTAGATTTAAATTGTTCGCGTTCTTTCGCGTCATTAGCGGCTGGATTATTTTTCTTTGGTCTCGTAAAAGACCAACAGCGTGTTGCTGTACTTTCTTTCATCGAACTTGACCAGATTTCTCAATTCCAAATCCTTGTATTCGCGTGGGGCGATCTGAACCATGACCCAGGCGTCATCGGTCAGCCAGGAGGGGTTGTCGTCAATGGCGAGGACGGCATGTTCCCAGATCTCTTTGAATTGCGGCGGGGCGATGTAGATGTTTTGGAACTGTCGATCGGGGGTGCCAGCGGCCATCGCCAACGCGTCCGCGCGGCGGACTTCGGCGTGTTCCTCGACGTGGCAATGTTCGAGGTTGAATTTGATCGTCTCGATGGGCGCGCGGTTCAGGTCGGTGAAGCGCACGAACGAGGCGCCGCGGCTGATGGCTTCGATGCCTACCGCGCCGGTGCCCGCGAACATGTCCCACCACGACGAGTCGACCACGTCTGTGCCGAGGATGTTGAAGAGCGCCTCTTTCACCATGTCGGTAATCGGGCGTGTAGTGTCGCCGGGGACGGTCTTGAGTTTGCGGCCTTTGGCAGTGCCGGAGATAACGCGAAGAGTCATATGTTTGTAATCCTTGGAGTGCAGGCTTTAGCCTGCGACCAGCGGCCTGAAGGCCGCACTCCGAACTGATTCGATATTTCCATGCGGCGCAATCACGGGGACGACGCAGCCGGTTGAGAGGATGAAGCGACGTCCACCCGTTTGCTGGATGGCATCGCTCGCTTCGTTCTGGACCTCGAGCGGATTCCCGAACACGAGCGTATCCTGCCTCAAGCCGCCGCAGACAACTCCATTGTAGGCTGCCAGCGCCTCGGTCAGATTGGGATACGTCTCTCGGTCATGCCAATTCACAACCGGGAAATGCATGAACGGTAGGATCGAGAAGTGGATATCGCGTCCGTGGAGGTGCAGCACGTTCAACCACGAGTCTCTTGCTGGTTCGATCGCTTGATGATCGAAAGGCAGACCGAAGAGCTTGTATTCTTCAAACGAGAGCATCGCAGCCTGCGCGTGTTGGACGGCGTAAAAGATGCCGTCAATGCCGAAGTCGAGCGCGACTTCCACGAAGCGGCGCGTGCTGCGGGCGATGATCTCGAGTCCCTGCAGGACGGCTTCGGGATGCAGTCGAAGATGCGCGAGCAGGGTCTCATTGCCTGCGAGGTTCTTCGCCTGCGCGAGCGGACTGAAGACGGTCTGGATGACGGGCGTCTCGCGGTCGAGTCCCGCGCGGATCTGGCGTAGGCAGGTGAGCTGGTCCGCGAGATGCGGGGAAGTGGGGTCAAGCTCGCGAAGGCGCGCCCAGTCCGAAGGTCCAGAGATGACGCGTTTGGTGTAGCGGCGAGTCCCTTCGGTGTGTCCCTCCCAAATGTCTTCCACACCCCAATCCTTCACGGCAAACGAAGAGGCGGGCGTGACTTTGACAAAGTCAAAATCATATTGCTGTTGCCAATGAAGAGTCGCTGCGGCAAGAGTTTCAGGCGACTGATCATCCACGGGGAAATGACGCCAGAGCGCGACCGGGGTGCGCTCGGGGAGTTCGCCCGCAAGGCAGGCGCGGAGACGTTCGCGATGAGAAATCATGGGGCCTGTTTTACCACACAAAAGACCGCACCGCCGCGTCCGACTTCGATCACGCTGGGTGCGTCGTGGAAAGTTTTGCGGTCCTCGTTCGTCCGCGAGTTGACCAGGATGTAGTCGCCAGAGCGGATATTCTTGAGGTTACCGCGCTCGTCGAGGACGTTTAGGCCGGGGGCGGCATAGGTTGCGGCAATGTAGGCTTCACGGTGCACGTAGAGATTCGCCGGGGCGAGGGCGTTCAATTCTTCCACGGCCTGCTTGTAGCAAGTGAGCCAATAGTCTGTCTCGTAGGTGCGGAACGCGCCGCCCGTCCCGCCGACGAGGGAATTGTAGTAGGCGTATTCGAAGGGATGTAGATTTGCGGCAGGCACGATATTGACGGCAAAAATTATGAAAACGGTACCTGCGTATAGCCAAGACGAGAAGCGAGATAAGGCTGATGTGGACTGGAACCAGTTGATAAGGACCTGAAAACCAATTCCGGCCGTGACGAAGACCGGAGGCAGGATGAAGAGGAAATGACGGAAGCCGTCGTACATCGGCGGGCGGAGGGTGATGACGTAGAGGAAGGGGATGAGGAAGGCTGAGATGGTCAGAAAGAACGCTGTTAGCGATTGGCTATTAGCTATTTGCTGTTGCTCGAGAGGCTCGGTGGTCGAGAAGCGCCGCGTGCTCTTTGCGGGGCGTACCGAGACCACCGCTTTCCATAAAGCAAAAAAGATTCCCGTGAAAAACAACGGCCAGACGGGTTCGGTGAGGGTGATGGTGAGAAGTGTCGGGAGGTAGCGGCGGGGGAGTTCATACGCGCGGTAGATCTCACCGCCGAAGAGCACGCGCAGGCCGGTTGGATTCTCGGACATGAAGAGGAATACCTGGATGAAGTTCTTCAGCGGAGATTCCCAGAGATAAGGCCAGAAGGCGAGCATGAAGAGGATGGAGAGCAGGGCGTAGGCGATGAGAAGGAGGGCGAGGTTTCGGTTGGTGTTCGACGGTTGGTGGTTGGCGGTTGACCGTTGGCGGATGATGGCATAGATGACGACGAGGATGCCAACGAGCGGGGCTAGGACGCGGATGGAGGTGGCGATGCCGAGGAAAAATGCCGCAAGCGAAACGCGTCCCCATTTTTGTTTTCGGCTTTTGCTTTCATCGTTTA
>CAYNQA010000127.1:0-8484 GCA_964399225.1 uncultured Anaerolineaceae bacterium | reverse complement strand
CTTGGTGGATGATTTACCAACGCTGCCGGTGATGCCCACCACGCGCAGGTTCAGTTTGCGGCGCCAGAAGCGGGCGATCTGCTGAAGGGCGGCGAGGCTGTTATCCACGCGCAGGCAGAGGGGCGGCTCGAAGTTGGCATCGGCCGGCAATGGAGAGCGCAGGTCGAGGGCGCGGAAGGAGGCGTCCACGTCGCGCTGGATCAATGCGAAGGAGGCGCCCTTTTGGAAGGCGGCGCCGATATAGTCATGTCCATCCGTGCGCTCGCCGGGCAGGGCCACAAAAAGCGAGCCGGGGATCACCTGGCGCGAATCAATGGCCGCCTCCGTGATGATCTGATTCGCCGCGGGTCGGGTGGTGGTAATTGCTTCGAGGGCATCGGCCAGAGTGAGCATGACTTATTGGTTCGCGATTTGCAAACGGATGGCGTCAGGCGGGATGTTGAGCAGGATGACCGCTTTCTGTGCGATCTCAGCAAACAGCGGCGCGGCGGTGTCGTTGGCCCAGGGGGAAATCGTGGGACGCTCGAGCCAAACGTAGATCATGAACTGCGGATCATCCACCGGACCCCATCCAATGAAGGATGCGTTGGTTGTGTCAGGGTCGTAGACCCCGTCAACAGGAATTTGCGCGGTGCCAGTTTTTCCGGCGATGCGGTAGCCGGGCACGAGCGCCATGGAGGCTTCGTTCTCCAGCGAGACGGCCAGCATCTGGCTGATGGTGCGCGCGGTTTGGGAACTGATGGGGTTGCCGCCGTAGATCGGGGCAATGTTGAACTGGCGTCCATCGCGCACCATGGCGTAAAGAACGCGTGGGATGACAAGCTGGCCATTGTTGGCCAAAGCCGAAGCGGCGGTAAGCATTTGAATGGGCGTCACAGCCACACCCTGACCAAAGGCATTTGTGCCGAGGTCCACGGGGTACCAGTCATCGTCGCCGGGTTGTTTGAGGCGGCCCGGTGATTCGCCGGAGAGATCGATGCCTGTTGGATGGCCGATCCCAAAACTCTTTATGTAACGATAAAAGTTATCCTGGCCCATGCTGGTGGAGATCCAGGCGTGGCAGACGTTTAGCGAGTGCTGCAAGCAGCCGATCATGTCTTGCATGCCCCAGGGACGGCGGTCCCAGTTTTGGATGTAAGCGCCGCCGACTTCGATTACGCCGGTGTCGTTGAAGAGCGTATTTGGTGTAACGATGCCCATATCCAGGCTGGACGCCATGGTGAGAACTTTGAACACCGATCCGGGCTCGTATTGCATCGAAATGGCCGGGTTGAACTCGTAGGATTGATCGTAAATGAACGGGTAATTCCAGAATTGGTTCAGGTCCATGCGCGGGGTGGTGGCCATGGCCAGGACCTCACCCGTGCGCGGATCCATGATAATGATGGTGCCGTTCTGCGCGCCGTAATCGAAGAGCGCCTGATCGAGCGACTCTTCGGCGGCGGCTTGCAAGTCGCGGTCAATGGTGAGTACCAGGGTGGTGCCATTAGGCACGCGCGGGATCTCGGTGGCGCGGTTGGGGTCTTCGGGCACCCACACTTGCACCGGGTTGCCGGCCAACAGGTCGTTGTATTTCTCTTCCACGCCGAAATAGCCTTTGCCCTCGCGGTTCACAAATCCAAGAACGTTGGATGCGAGCGAGTTTTCCGGGTAGCTGCGTTGCAAGTGCGGCTGGAATTCAAGGCCCTCGAGCGAGGAATGTTGATTGACAGCCAGGGCATCGGCGGCCATCTTCTTCTGCAATTCCATCAAGGCGGAGGCGTCTTCACCATCGACATAGTTCGCCAGCGTAATGAAGGAGAGTCCATCCGGGTTCAACAGGCTCTGGTATACCTCATCAAAGTTTAGACCGAGGTGAGTGTTTAAAGTCAGGGCGATGGCGTTCGCATCACGCATCTCGTTGATGTTGACGCCAACCGTGTAAACGGCTTCGTTACCGGCCAGCAGGTGACCGTCGCGGTCGTAGATCTCACCGCGCTCAGGGTAGAAGGTTTGCAATTTGCCGGCATAAAGCTCTGCCTGTGCGCGAAATACAGCCGCTTCCGGGCTGTATTGGATGCGGATCATTTGTCCCAGTACAGCCAGGGTCATGAAAGCCAGCAGGGTGGTGATGGCTACCGAACGCCAGGCATATTCCTGTCTCATGGGAACATCCCCAATCCAGCGATCTCACCGCTCGGCGCGCTCAAAAACGAGGTCAACCAGTCCAATAGCGATTCGGTGTATTCGGCTGGGAGGCCGGGCGCTGCGGAGGGAGGCGGGGCAAAGTTTTCGAGGCGGACGCCCGCTGTTTGCACGTAACCAGGGACCATCAGGTAATGGATCTCGCCGGTTTCAGCAGGGCGGAACCCCAGAGCGCGGGCGCGCACTTCCATGTTGCGCGTGGAAAGGATCACGGCCAGGCGGGTTTCGAGGTCGGCGTTCGTGCGCTGTGTCTCGGTAATATCGATGCGCAACTGCTGGATCTCGCGGCCGGCAATGGCGGCACTGGCCGTCACATCGAGATACAAGGCCGAAACCATGGCAAGCACCAACAATCCAAGCAGAAACAATCCAGCCCACTGGCGTTGGATGCGCCACGGGGCTTGACGATAAGCGTGTCGGAGATGGGCGACTTGGATCATAGTTTCTCTACTACTCTGAGCTTGGCACTGCGTGCTCTTGGGTTCTCTGCGATCTCATTTTCGGAAGGAAGGATCGGCTTGCGATGGACTTCCTTTACAACGGCTTTTCGTTCCTTTTCATAGATCGGTTCATACGGCGGGTTGATCAGGTCTCGGCTTTGCTCGCGGAAGAAATCCTTGACGATGCGGTCTTCGAGCGAGTGGAAGGAGATCACCGCCAGCCTTCCGCCAGGTTTGAGCGCGGTCACGGCTTTCGGAAGCACCTCTGCCACCGAGGCTAATTCTTCGTTCACCGCAATGCGCAGGGCCTGGAAGGTTTGCGTTGCGGGGTGGGCACGTCCCTTGCGGGGGGAGACGCTTGCAACGACCTCAGCCAGCTGCCGCGTGGTTTGAAGCGGCCTTGCCTTGACGATGGCACGTGCAATGCGGCGCCCGTTCGATTCTTCGCCGTAGCGGTAGAGCAGGTCGGCAAGTTCATCTTCATCCATTGTGTTAACCAGCGTGGCGGCCGTCATCGGGTTCAATGGGCTGAAACGCATGTCCAACGCCGCATCGTGCTGAAACGAGAAACCGCGCTGGGGCGTATCCAACTGCATGGAGGAAAGCCCGAGATCGAGCACGATACCGTCCACCGCATCCCAGCCGAGGTGGGACAATTGCTGCAAGATGGAGGTATAGGAGGCCTGCGCGAGGTGAGCGCGCTGTCCGAAAGGAGCCAAGGTCTCTCGGGCGAGCGCCAGTGCTTGCGGATCGAGGTCAAGGCCGAGCAATTGACCATCGGGTGCGCAGGCCTCCAAAATGCCGCGGGCATGTCCGCCCGCTCCTAACGTTCCATCCACGTAACGGCCGGGGTTGCATGGCTGCAAGGAGTGTATAATTTCGTGATAAAGTACAGGGTTGTGCGACATGGATGTGTGGCAAATTGCTAATTTGCCATCCGGAAATTGGCAATTCGTGTTACGCTGATTTCGAGGAAAGGTCGAGAGTCGCGAAGCGCTGGTTGTTGGCTTCGGTGTCGTTGATCTGGTTCATCTGTTTCTCCCATTCCACGGGAGTCCAGACTTCGAAATAATCCCCCTGCCCTGCCACAATGGCGTCACTTTCGAGTGCCGCGGCCTGGCGAAGCAGGGACGGGACGACGATACGACCCACTTTATCCACCTCCACAGCGAAAGCCGTGGAAAGGATCAGGCGGCGCAGGAGGCGCGCTGTCGGGTCGGCGAGGTTCATGGCATTGATGCGGTCGTAGACGACCTTGAAATACGCCTCTGTCATCACCATCAGACATTTATCGAAGCCCTGCGTGATGTAGGCGCCGCCAGCCAGCAACTCACGGAAGCGCGCCGGGATCATCAGGCGGCCTTTCTCGTCCAAGGAGTGCTGAAACTGACCTAAGAACATTTGTGCTATTTGTCCTTTAATGCGGCGAACGCCGGGAAGAACCCGGCGCTCGATTTACCACTTCTTACCACTTTCTCCCACATTGTACTTGATTCATTTCTGTTTTTCAAGGCTTGTGGACAATTCAGGTACTTAATTACCAACAAAAATGCCAGAAACACACCATTTTTCACTACTCAGTTCTCCTAATTGGCTTGATTACGAACTTCTCGATTCCGGCGACGGCCTGAAGCTCGAGCGATTCGGGGCCTACATCTTCGTCCGCCCCGAAGTCCAAGCCATGTGGAGCCCAGCTCTTTCCAAAAAAGAATGGGATTCGGCACATGCCTTCTTCCAACCAACCGCAGAAGAAAGCGGCGGACATTGGATCGAAAAGAAAAAGCTCCCCGAAAAATGGGAAATGAAATATGAACTGGGCCCCCACTCTCCCATCCGCGTCTGGGCGATGACGACCCCCGGCCGCCACCTCGGCGTCTTCCCCGAGGTCGCTTCACACTGGGACTGGATGGCGGCTTCGATCTCGCGGGCTGGCCGGCCTGCGAACGTGCTCAACCTGTTCGGTTACACCGGGCTGGCCTCGCTCGCGGCTGCTGCAGCCGGGGCGAAAGTCACCCATGTGGATGCGTCAAAGAAGTCCGTGGGCTGGGCGCGCGAAAACCAGGAGCTCTCCGGGCTAAGCGACAAGCCCATCCGCTGGATCGTGGATGACGCATTGAAATTCGTTCAACGGGAAGCCCGTCGCGGCGCAAAATACGATGGCATCATCCTTGACCCACCCAAGTTCGGCCGCGGGCCAAAAGGGGAGGTATGGGAGGTGTACAAATCGCTTCCAAATCTTTTAGGGGCGTGCAAGGAAGTGATGAGCGAAAACCCCCTCTTCCTCATCCTGACCATGTACGCGGTGAAGGCATCCGCCATCCATGTGGGGCAAGCCATGGAGGAAATAATGCGTCACAGCGGCGGGAACGTGGAGCGAGGCGAACTTGTCACGCGCGAAAGCTCCGCAGGACGGTTAATTTCGCAAGCTGTGTTCGCCCGCTGGGGTAAATAATAAAAAAACCAGGTTTCTTGCGAAACCTGGTTTTTTTATCTAGCCTTTTGCCTCTTCTGAACTCTTACTACTCTGGCCGACCAGTTTCTTCAACAGGTCATACCAGAACGAGGAGCCCTGCGATACTGCCCACACCGAAATGGCGAGACCAATCACCTTCAGGGTGACAAAGGTGGCCCACTCCATGGTGTCTCCGGAGGTTGGGAACGTATCGCGAACCTGCACCCACGTAATGCGCAGAGTTGTGTTACTCAACGATTGGATCAATTCATCCAATCCAAGAGCACTTTCAGCCTGTACAGCCATGGTAGCCTGCGCGGCGGCCATCGAACGTAATTCGGCATTGGACCAAAGGTCCTTGGTGATCTGGATGCTATCGGTACCGAGCGCTACCACAAGTATGGCAGAAAACGTGATGACGATACTGCGGGCATGCGATTTGAACGTAGCCGCGGCCTGATTGAGAACACCGGCAAAATAATCATGCGAACGCTTGCGCAGGTCGTTGATATCCGTCACACCCTGATTAACCCACTTTAGCAAAGCCTGCTTGCCCTCAGACTCAGGGAGTTGACTGATGGCATTGGTGATACCCGATGCGTCGATATTTTCACGGCCTGTCAGGCCGGTTACATCGAAGAAGGCATCCACCAGCATGTTGACGGGGATCTTCTCCACCTTTTTGGCTTCGGTATTCGAACCGAACACCCCCCACCATCGCTTGTAACGGATCGGGCGCAGGGACTGGATCTGAGGGAGGTTCTTCAGTTCCACGGCCTTGTCGCCGGCCAGTTTCTTCAGGTGATCTTCAAGTGTTGTGCCGCGTGTTTCGGCGGATTCCAACAGCATTTGCGTGACGAACGAAACGACCGAACCCAGAACGTAATAAACAAAGATCAGACCAATGGCTACTTCAATGATCTGCGAGGTGGACATGGCGCTCTCCTTTTTGGTTGGCTGATGGCCTTGATTATAGAACGTTTTTGGCGGGCTGTCCAAAACCTGAGGCCAAATTGTTCTGGGAATCAAAAAGGCCAGGTTTCGGATGGAAACCTGGCCTTACAACCTACTCGGTAGTGATCGCCACCTCAGCGGTCATCCCCCACAACAGGCCGACGGGTTGTTCATCAAACACCAACGTGACTTTGAACACCACATCGCCGCCAACGATGTTTGAGCGGGGTGCAATCGCCGTGACCGTGGCGGGAAATTCCGCGTTGAGCGCGTCGATGAAGACAATAGCCTTTTGGCCTATCTTTATCTTTGCGATATCACGCTCCGCAAGGTCTGTGGTTTCGATCTGGAGCTGATCGAGGGTGGCAATACTGACTACCGTATCACCAAACTGCACCATCTGACCGGACACAACAGGAACCGAGATGACCGTCCCGCCCATAGGTGCGGTCAACGTGCTTTGGCCAAGGGCGATCTGCGCGGCTTCGAGGGAGGCTTGTGAAAGGGTAACGCGCATGTCCGCTTTTTCGATCATCTCGTGCGGAGGAGCCTGGGTCACAAATTGACCATTGCGAAACACGCGGCTGCCATAACGCTGCAATTGGGCATAGGATCGCGCCGCACGCAGTGCAGCTTCGGCAGCAGTGACGGCATACTCGAGCTCAGGCGTGTTAAGCGCTGCAAGGCTCTGCCCTTCCGTCACCACTTCACCTTCCTTGACGTTGATCTCTTTAACGATGGCAGTGTTGAGGAAACCAAGGTTGAGAACGTGCGCAGGCTGGATGGTGGCTGAGGCTGTAACGGTCGCGCCGCCTTGTGCGCGGGCGGTGGCGATCGGGCTGAGGAGGAGCGCAAAGATAGCCACGGCGATCAGCGCACGGTATAACCACGGGGACACGGAGACATGGCGAAAAAACTTTTTCCGTGTCTCTCTGTCGTGAGATTTAAATGAGGTGCTCATGCAATGCCTCACTTCGTTTCGATTTCCACGTCAGCGGACATGCCCCAGAGCAGGGAAGCAGGTTGGGTGTCAAAAGCAATCGTGACGGTGTAGACCACGTCACCGCCGAGAGTCGAGGAAATCAGGGCGATCTCGGTCACTTTGCCGGTAAAAGTCTCACCGAGAGCTTCGATGGAGATACTGACAGCCTGGCCGACTTTGACGCGCGTAACATCGCGCTCGCTCAAGTCGGTGGTTTCGACTTGATAAGTGGACAAGTCAGCAACGAGGATAAGGACACGGCCAGGGACAACGGTCTCGCCTGCTTCCACATCCACAGAGATGATCGTGCCATCAAAGGGCGCGGTCAACGCGGACTGGTTGGCGAGGGTGGCCTTCGCCGAGTCAACCACAGCCTGGGCGCGTTCCACTTCCGCTTTGGCGGAGTCCATGTTCTCTTCAGAAGTACCAACGCGGTCCAGATAATCGAGTTGGATCTGCGCGATGGATAGATTTGCTTCGGCCTCGCGGACGCGGGCTTCGAGCAGGGCGGTGTCAAGGGTGAGCAGGGTTTGGCCTGCGCTGACCTTGTCACCGACTTTGACATCCACGGTCTGGACGCGTCCCGCAGCGGGGAAGGCGAGTTGGGCGGTGCGCACCGGGACGATCTCAGCGGAGGCGGCAACCACATCGGGGTTAGGGCCGGACGGAGAGGTGGTGTCCAGCGCGACCGTGGGAAGAGGCGTCGCTTCGGAGGAGGCAGGGCCAGAGCAAGCCGCGAGAGTCAGGGCGAGGATCAGGATAGTCGGGAAGAAGAGTCGATTCATTTTTTCTCCTAAAGGTGCGCTATTTTCCATTAGTGCGACTATCTTTTTCTATCACACCGTCTTTTAGGGTCACAACGCGTGTGGCGTAGTTGATGACGCGTGGGTCGTGCGTGGCGAAGACAAAGGTGACGCCCGTTTCCTGGTTGAGCTTCTTCATGATCTCCATCACCTGCTGACCGTTGGTCGTGTCGAGATTGGCGGTGGGCTCGTCGGCAAGGATGAGGGCGGGCTTGGGCGCGAGGGCGCGCGCGATGGCGACGCGTTGTTGCTGGCCGCCCGAGAGTTGGTCGGGACGGTTCCTGGCGCGGTCGGCGAGGTCCACAGCCTTGAGCAGTTCAGTGACGCGGTCGTGGCGTTCCTTGGGGGAGTGACCGTTGAGCAGGAGGGGCATTTCCACATTTTCGTAGGCGCTCAAGGTGGGGATGAGCGCGAAGAATTGGAAGATGAACCCGATGTGGCCGCGGCGCATGTCGGCGCGCTGGTTGCGGTTGAGGCGGGTGACATCCTTGCCGCTGACGTAGACCTGGCCAGTGGTGGGCTGGTCGAGACAGCCGATCATTTGCAGAAGGGTGGTCTTGCCCGAGCCAGAGGGACCGACGAGGGCGGTGAACTCTCCGCTTTCGATGGTGAGACTGACGCCCTGCAAGGCGCGGGTTTCCAATTTGCCGATCTGATATACACGAGTGA
>CAYNQA010000126.1:0-8585 GCA_964399225.1 uncultured Anaerolineaceae bacterium | reverse complement strand
CTGAAGATCGGCTCAAGAATCGATGCACGCTGTAACGAATGGTGGAACGAAAATGGCGATGGTACGCTGCGCCTGCTGACCAATTCCCGTCGCGTGAAAGTGCATCACCTCAGCGAAGCGCGCGGATTCGTGAAAACGGGAGAGGTGATCGCCTACGCCGCCGACCCGCTGGCCGAGCCTGTCGAAACCTTCACGCCTCTGACTCCGGCCGAAGCGGGTGAGGCCGTTGCTTTCTGCCGCCTCCTCAAGCCTGATGCATACATGAATCTCGGCTGGCGTTTCCTCCGCCCGGACGAAGATGCCATCCGCGAGGGGATGGAGAACGGCTTCCTCTTCTACTGGTGGCGCGGGCGGAGCGGATTCGTTTCGGCGTGGGACGATGATGAGGGCGAGGCTGTCCGCTTCACCGTCGGGATGGAAGCGTGCGCGGACGAGGATCGCGTCTCCCTGCTGGTGGACCTCCGCCGACTCGCAGCGTCCCGTCGGGCCGTCGCAGTGCGTTGGATGAACCTCGTGGACGAGCCTGTATTGACTGCCCTTGATGCAAGCGGATATACGCGCGATTGGGATGACGAGGGATTTTTATACGAGCGCAATTATGTCTAGAATCAAGACAGCCTCCCGAGCGGGAGGCTGTCTGTGTGAACGAGGGGAACTACATTCCGAGGAACGAGAACACGGCGTAGCCAAGAGCGAGCAGGGGGGCGACGAAGACCGGGATGAGGCCGCCAACCATGGGAATCACGCCGAGGCCGATGACCAGGAAGAACAGCCACATGCACCAACCGGAAATCGTTTTGGGAAGATTCATTTTCATTGCATACTCTCCTTTGGGAAACTGGGTTTGGGCGCTGCCAATTCAGACAGCCTTTGTCTAATTAAACCCGGCTTGTTCCGGTAGGTTACGAGGAAACGCAGGGCAATATTGCTTCCCTGCCCACATGGTACAATCCAAACTCCCCATGGCTACAACATCCATTCCTGCCGAGTTCACACTAGCTCGTACGCATCATTTCGATCGCAGCAGCCCGTTGCGCTGGGTGCTTTCGCATGCCATGCGCTATTGGCCGATCCTGATCTTGATCGTGGTCGGCGCGTACGGTAATGGCGCGCTGGCCGCTGTGGTGCCCGGCCTGGTCGGCGAGGCCTTTGACGGAATGCTTCAATCGCCGCCGCTCCTCGATGCGCTAATCCCGCTCGCCTTGTGGATCGGCGGTTCGCAGGTGATTCGCGGCGTGCTGCAATTTGGCCGCAACTTCGGCGCGGAATTGATGGCGCAAAAGATCGAGCGCGACATCCGTGACGAGTTGTACGTGTCCCTGCTCGGCAAGAGCATGACCTTCCACAACCTCCAGCCTGTGGGCGACACGATGGCCCGCGCCACCAATGACGTGCGCGAAGTGAACTTCATGTTCAGCCCCGGCGTGAACCTGGTGATCGGCTCGTTGATGTTCCTGTTCATGCCCCTCTTCTCTGCGCCTCACCCCGCCCTCCGGCTGGTTCCCGCGATCTATATTTTTGCCTACTTCATTGCCTTGTGGCAATACCTGCGCTCGCTTTCCCCGGTCACCGACGAGGTACGGCAGACCTTCGGCACGATGAACACGCATCTTTCCGAAGCGCTGGACGGCGTGGAGACCATGAAAGGTTCCGCGCAGGAGGGCAGTGAGATCGAGCGTTTCGTGACCAATGCCCGCAAGGTCCGCATGGCTTTTGTCCGCCAGGGTGACCTGGAGGCGCGCTTCCTGCCGATGCTGCTGCTGGGCATCACCTATGCGGTCGGCATGTTCCACGCCCTCTGGCTCTACCGAGACGGCGCGATCTCCGTGGGGCAGGTGGTGGCCTACTTCGGCTTGCTGCGTCTGCTCGAGTTTCCCACCTTCGCCTCCACCTTCGCTTACAGCCAGATCTCGCTCGGCATTTCCGGCGCGCGCCGCATCCTCGAATTGATCAACCGTGAGACCGACCTCGACCAGAACGCGGCCGGGTTCAGCGGCGAGATGAAAGGCGACGTGGAATTTACAGATGTTTGCTTCGAGTACAAGGAAGGGGAGAAGGTGCTCGAGGATGTCAATTTCAAAGTGAAGGCCGGTCAGACCGTGGCCATTGTCGGCCAGACCGGCGCGGGCAAAACCTCGCTTGTCAAACTCATCAACCGCGTCTATGATGCCCCTTGTGGCGAAGTGAAAGTGGACGGGATGGAAGTCCGACATTGGAATCTCGCCTCCCTGCGTCAGCAGATCTCCATCATCGAACAGGATATCTTCCTCTTCTCACGCTCCATCGCAGATAACATTGCTTTTGGCAAACCCGATGCCACGCGCGAGGAGATCGAAAGCGCCGCAAAGTCTGCGCAGGCGCATGAATTCATCATGACGCTCGACAAAGGTTACGAGACGGTCATCGGCGAGCGCGGAGTGACCCTCTCCGGCGGCCAGCGCCAACGTCTCGCGCTTGCTCGTGCATTCCTCACCGATCCGCGCATCCTGATCCTCGACGACTCGACCTCCGCCATAGACAGCGCCACCGAAGACCGCATCCAGCGCGCCATCTCCACCGCCGCAAAAGGACGCACCACCTTCATCATCACGCACCGCCTCTCCCAGATCCGCTGGGCCGACCTGATCATCGTCCTGCGCAAAGGCCGCATCGCCGCCATCGGTTCGCATGACGAGTTGATGAAAACGTCTGAGGCGTATTCGAGAATCTTTCGAGAGTAGCTAATAGCTATTGGCTTTTGGCTTTTAGCCAAACTGCTAATTGCCAAGAGCTAAAAGCTAATCGCTAACCGCTAACCACTAAAAAACCATGGGCTTCTTCGCCGGACTCAATTCTGAAAAATACGACCGTCAATACTCCGACCGCGTGCTGGCCGGACGTATTGCCGCTTACTTCCGCACACAATGGCGCAGGCTGATCGTGTTGTTCGTGTTGGTGATGATCCTCTCGGTCGTGACCACAGCCCTGCCGTACACCATCCGCATCCTCGTGGATCGTCTCACCACCCAACCCGACGCTTCCTTCATCTGGACGATCGGCCTGGTTCTGCTTGCGGTCGGTGTCGGCAACTGGGGCTTGAACTGGGCGCGGCGCAGTCTCACGGTCCGCGCGGTGGGCGACATCGTCCTGCAACTCCGCAGTCAGGCCTTTCACGCCGCCGCCGACCATGATCTCTCGTTCTACGATCAATTCTCCTCCGGGCGCATCGTCAGCCGCATCACCTCCGACACGACCGACTTCGGCCAATTGGTGGTCATCGTCTCGGACCTGGTGGCGCAGGTCACGCAGGCCATCCTGCTCGGCGTGATCCTCTTCACCACTGAATGGCACATGGCCCTGCTCATGCTCGGATTCATCCCGGTCAGTTTTGCCTTCACGCTGGGCTTCCGCGCGCTGGCTCGCCGTGTCACCAAGCGCGGCATGCAGGCCATGGCCGACGTGAACGCCGCGATCAAAGAGACGGTCAGCGGTATCGCCATTGCGAAAAATTTTCGCCAGGAAGAAAGCATCTTTGGCACGTTCGACTCCGCCAACCATGCCTCCTATAACGTCAACGTTCAGCGCGGACTTGTGCTCTCCATGGTCTTCCCGATCCTCAACGCCATGGGCGGCATCTACGTCGGCATCCTCGTCTACGCGGGCGGACTTTCTGTCGGCGAGGGACTCATCGGGGTGGGGGCCTGGTCGCTGTTCATCAACAGCCTCGACAACTTCATGTTCCCCGTGCTCAACCTGTCCGCGTTCTGGGCGCAGATCCAGCAGGGACTTTCCGCCGCTGAGCGTGTCTTCGCCCTGATCGATGCCGACCCCGCCGTGGTCCAGACCGATGCGCAAGTCCCGTCGCGTCTGCGCGGCGAGGTGCGATTCGAAAATCTCGGCTTCCGCTACAAGGATGAAGAACCGGTCCTGCGTGACTTCGACCTGATCGTCCGCCCCGGAGAGAATCTGGCCCTCGTCGGTCACACCGGCGCGGGGAAATCCTCCATCGCGAAATTGATCGCGCGCTTCTACGAATTTCAATCTGGAAAGTTGACCATTGACGGCCGCGACATCCGCACCTTTGACCTGCCCTCGTATCGCCGCCAGTTGGGTATCGTCTCGCAAGTCCCGTTCCTGTTCTCCGGCACCGTCGCGGACAATATCCGCTATGCCGCGCCGGATGCGCCCGAGAGCGAGATCCTGCGCCTCGCCCGTCAGATCGGCGACGGCGAGTGGCTGGAGACTCTGCCCGACGGATTGGAAACGCAGGTCGGCGAGCGCGGAGGCCGCCTCTCGATGGGACAGCGTCAGCTAGTGGCGTTGATGCGCGTGCTCGTCCAAAACCCCGCCATCTTCATCCTCGACGAAGCCACCGCCAGCATCGACCCATTCACCGAGTGGCAGATCCAGCAGGCGCTGGGCCTGATCCTCAAGAACGCCACCAGCATCCTGATCGCGCACCGCCTGTCCACGGTCAAGGCCGCGGATCGTATCGTGGTGATGCAAAAGGGTTCGATCATCGAGGAAGGCAACCACGAAGCCCTGCTCAAACAGGGCGGGCATTACGCCGAGTTGTATAACACGTACTTCCGTCACCAGAGTTTGGCGTACGTCGAGAATATGAAGGATATGGTGAAGAAGTAGATCGAGTTTTCACGTATAATCAAAATATGCAGACAATGCAACGGCTTCCTTATGTCTGGGATTACGATATTGATCTCGTGGAATTCCGCGAGATCCTTTCGGGCCGTCATGCGCGTGGGCGATTGAATCAGGATTGGGCTGCCCGCCGTCTGCTCGAATATGCGCCTTATGAAGAGATCATTCGCATGATCGGTTACAAGATGCTGGTGGAAAATTGGCCGCGATGGCGCAGTCGCATTCGCTCGAAAAGCCGTGTACGCGGTTTTGATTTTCTCGCGAAGTGGCTTCCTGAAAAACACCCGGAGTTACTCCGTGGATAATACCGATACGCGTTTTTACTTTGACGTTCTCTATCCGTTTCAAGATCGGGTTATTCAAGTTGTTAACCATGCGGATACGGGCTTTTACCTCACGGGTGGAACTGCCGCATCACGAGGGTATCTTCAACACCGCTTTTCGGACGATTTGGATTATTTTGTGAACGACGATGCCCGCTTTGGCCTTTGGGTGGAGAGAATTATTCAAGCGCTAGGAAAAGAATGGTCTTGTTCCGTGCTTCTAAAAGAGGAGCGCTTTACCCGCCTTAATGTTGTGCAAGATGATGTCCCGCTAAAAATCGAGTTGATCAACGATGTGCCCGCCCGAGTTGGCAATATTCAAGACCATTCAAGCCTTGGAAAACTCGATAGCGCTGAAAATATTCTTGCCAATAAAGTAACAGCCATTATTGACCGTGAAGAGCCCAAGGATTTTGCTGATGTTTGGGGCTTTTGTTGCGTGAAAAAACTCTCCATCCAAAGTGCCATCACAGAAGCGCAAAGTAAAGCTGCTGGTATTTTTCCCGCCGACTTGGGGCGTGTGCTTTGTTCGGCACGAGCTTCGGATTGGGAGTCGATACGCTGGATACAGGCCCCTCCTGTTGAAACGTTTCTATCCCAGTTGATAGAGCTTGGCGAAACCCTGTTGCTGGTCAAGTAGAACGTTCGCAGGAACGTTTTGCCCCGGGCCAGTAGCGCAATGGTGAGAGCAGACGTCTTATACACGTCCGGTTCCCGGTTCGACTCCGGGCTGGCCCACAAAAAAGAGAAACTCGTTGGAAACGACGGGTTTCTTTGTTTAATCGGATAAAATCAGCAAAACTTTACCGTTGGGAGTCTGCCATGCGTAAATCGAACATCGGCAATCTTGCCATCTTCGTCAGTGTTCTCCTTACCATCATTGTCTGGCTTGTCTTTCCCCCCGTCAACGACGGGCGTGAAAACTTCATGCGCCAATATATCGGCGAGATCGTCGGCTCGATCAATATCGTGCTGATGTCTTTCTCGCTTTTGCTTTCTGCGCGGCCAAAATGGGCGGAACCGTTTTTCGGCGGCCTCGACAAAATGTACGTGGCGCATCGCCGCACGTCCACGCTGGCCTTCCTGCTGATCCTCGTCCACGTGCTCACCGTCCCCATTTCGCTCGATTGGAAGCTTGGCAACTACCTCGCGGTCATCGCCTTCCTCGGCATCGTCCCTCTCGCGCTTCTCTCGCTTGCGCCGCGCATCCCCTTCCTCAACAAAATGACCGGCAATTCCTATGAGCGCTGGAAACAACTCAAGCGTTTCATCGGCGTCTATTTCATCATCGCCTTCATTCACTCTCTGACCGTCCCGCATCCGCTCGAGGCGCTGGCCGCCATCACCTGGGTGCAGACCTTCTTCATCATCGGCACGGTTGCGTATCTCTATACCGAAGTCTTCGGACGCTTCTTCAAAAAATATCTGCCCTACACCGTGGACGCGGTCAATCATCCCAACAACGCGACGACGGAAGTAGTCCTGCGTGCCAAAGGCGAGACTCGCCTCGCCCACGCCCGCGCCGGACAGTTCCTCTTCGTGCGCTTCCCCTCCGACCCCGCGCTGGATGAGGCCCACCCGTTCACCATCTCCTCCCATCCGGGCTCGGACCTTGTGCGCATCACGGTCAAGGCCTGCGGCGACTTCACCCGCGACCTGTTCGCCAAACTCAAACCCGGCATGGACGCGGTCCTCGAAGGCCCGTACGGCATGTTCGATTACAAATCCGGTGGACAAAAACAGATCTGGATCGCAGGCGGCATCGGCCTGACCCCCTTCCTCTCCTTCATCCGCGACATGGACGGCAATCTCGACCGCGACGTGGACTTTTACTACAACGTCCGCCACCCCGAAGAATCCCTCTTCACGGACGAGATCCACGCCGCCGCGAAAAAGAATCCGCGCCTCAAGCCGCACGTCCGCCACTCCAGCAAGGACGGCTCGCTGAGTATCGAACACATCCTCGCGGACATTGGCGGCGATGTGAAGGGACATCACGTTTATTTGTGCGGTCCACTTCCGATGACACAAGCCTTTGAATCAAAATTCCTCGCACTTGGCGTGCCACAGGAGCACATCCATTACGAGGAATTCAATTTTCGATAGAAACACAGAACCCAGGTTTCGCAAAGAAACCTGGGTTCTTCTTTATGGCTTTTTCTTTAACCACTCCTCGATGGACCGCCGCGTGTACGTGTCCACTTCCATCGTCAACGCTTGATGCGGCTCGACCCAAGTAAAGTCCTCGGCCTCATCGTTGAGAATCACATCGGTATTATCTGTTTTGCAGGCAAAATCAAAAAAGATGAAGTGACGTTTCTTCCAGAAGGCGGGGTCGTAGATGAACTGCTGGAAGTTGATGAACTCCACCGAGTGGACGTCCAGCCCCGTCTCCTCTTTGGCTTCGCGCGCCACGGCTTCCTCCAGGCGCTCGCCCAACTCCACATGCCCGCCGGGGACAACGTACCGTCCCGGCCATTTGTGGCTTTGCAGGAGCAGGATCTCGCCTTTGCTGTTGAAGATGAACGCGCCCACGGTGGGCTCGGGGAAGATTTGGTCAGGCATGAGGTACCTCTGAAAGATTGTAATCCCGAAGGGATGGAATGATTGTAACCGCGGATCATGCCGCAAGAAAAATCCCGAAGGGATGACATAAGAATGACACCCCTTCGGGGTTGGAAATGTATCGCAATCGTCTTCTAGAATCCTGTCACCCCTTCGGGGTTGGTTTATCCGAATATCGCGATCAGCGAAATTCCCGCGAAGATCACCGCCGCGCCGAGCAGGCGGTATCCGCCCAGCTTTTCGTTCAAGAAGCGCCAGCCGAAGAATGCGCCGATCACCACGCTGACCTCACGAATGGCTTCGGAATAATTCAACGGCGCGTAGGAGTAGGCAAAGAGCGCAGTCGTGTACGCCACCACTCCCAACACGCCGCCGAGGATCAACTTCCAGCGTTGGTCGCGCCAGGCTTGGGCGAAGGCTCCCCATCCGAAACGGCGGACCATGAACGGGGTCGTCAGAAACGGGACGAAGACGAACATCGAGAGGGCGTAGGCGAGCGCCGCGTCGGGGTGACGCTTCACGGCAGTCCCATCCACGATGGTGTAGACCGAGATGATGAAGGCCACGCCGAGCGCGAGGAAGATGCCCTTCAGGTGCGGCTTGCCTTCGTGATTGTTGAGCAGGCTGGTGGAGCCGATGATGACCATCCCGACCACGATCAGCAGGATGCCGATCATGCCGCCCGTGGTGGGGATCTCGCTCAGGAACATCGCCGCCCACATCACCACCAGCGCAGGCGCGGCTCCGCGCGCGATGGGATAGATCAGCGAAAAATCGTGGTCGGTGTAGGCGTACATCAGCAGGAGAAAATACAAGACTTCGAGGATCGTGCTGGCGATGGCGAAGGGCCACAGGTCACGCGGCGGGATGCCAACGATGAAGATCGCGATGAGCGCTGCGCCACCACTGAGCAAGACCTGCCAGTTCATCGCGATGTACTTGATATCCGATTGTTTTAGGATCAGGTTCCACAGCGCGTGCATGAGCGCGGACGTGACGAGGAGGAGGATTGCAGAAGTGGGCATGGGTTATCTCAAAAACTCGATCAACTTTTCATTG
>CAYNQA010000125.1:0-8645 GCA_964399225.1 uncultured Anaerolineaceae bacterium | reverse complement strand
GAGGGTGGCATCCACGTCTACCAGACGGCCGCTCTGACCGGGCTGCGCCACAACGTTAGTCCCTTCGATGCGGAGCGAGGCCTCGGTCACCGGGCGGTTGACCTGCGCCGCGACCTGATTGACATAGGCATAGGCCACGCGCTCATCGAGGATGAGTACCGGCGAAAGGGTCACGCCGCGTTGACGGGCGCGGACCTGCTCGCCGAGGGAGCGGAAGGGATTCCCGCTTCGCCCCAGACGGTAAGCGGATTGTGCCGTGGACGAGGCGTCGAACACCATGCCGAATTCCACGGGCGAGGCCACCCAGACCTTATCTTCGTAGCGCAGAGCCACTTTTCCCGTCAACGGGAAGGTGAGGGTTTGGTTGAGCTTGGCGGCGGCCTCTTGCGGGTTCAGCCCGGAGAGGTCCACGCCGGCCACGGTCACGCCGGGGAAAATGCGCCCGGCATAGATCAACTGGTAACCCAGCACCCAGATAACGATAATGGCGAGGAATAGCGAGAAGCCCGAAAGGATTGCCGCGATAATGTGCGCAACTCCCGGGGATGAACGTTGCAGAGAGGGAGAATAGGCGGTCATGGCAGAAATTATACCTTCTCGAGTGAGAGATGGCTTAATAACGTACGTTTCAGGTTTCAAGTTCCATGTGTGTCGCTGAGCAGAAAAACGCGCCCCAGTACATTAACACGAAGTCACAAAGGCACGAAGTCACAAAGCATATTTTGTGACTTCGTGCCTTTGTGACAATTTTGGTATTCAATTCCTCGCGTGTTAGAACTTCAACCCCGGTATCAACATCGGGGTTTTTGATTTGTACTCCGCATAGGCCTGCCCGAACTCGCGCAGGAGTTTGCGCTCCTCGAAGTATGCGCCAACGAGTATGTAGATCGTCGCGCCGAGGTAGAGCGTGAACGAGTTGACCGTGACAGTCGGTGAAAGCCAGAGGACCATCAGCCCCGCCGTGTAGAGCGGATGACGAACGAGGCGATAGAGTCCCTTCGTGACGAGGATGGATGGTTTTTCTTCGGTGAACAATTGACTCAGGCCGATGAAGGAGAGCGTGTCCGTTTGCAGAACGCCGACGATGAGGAGGATAAGTCCAAGCCCCTGCCCCACGAGCATCACATACGAGATCGGTGCGGGGACAGAATAGAGCGGCGCGTCGGGTAAGGTCCGCGTGAGGTAGAGGATGGGGAGAAAAGAGAGCAATGAGAAGCCGTTGTAAAACAAACGATAGCCGCGCATCGCGGACTTGCCGACCGTGTCTGCGAGGAGGGCTTTGAAGGTCAGCGAGGCGAGCAGGGAGTGAACCGCGCCCCAGAGAAGCAGGGAGAAGAGGATGGTGAGAATGCTCATGGAATTCCTTTTGGAGTGCGACCTTCAGGTCGCGATTTAGGCGGGCTAAAGGTCGCACTCCTTTTAATAAAAAGTCCAGCAGGTTGGACTGCTGGACGAGGAGAAACCTTACAGGTACGGCGCAGAGTTATTCCGGCCCAAACGCGGGGAGTTCGAGCGTCTGCCCGCCGACCTCGACGATGTAGAACGGAGTCCATGCCACGCCGAAGAGATTGACGTAGATGTCGGTCTTCTTTGGGTTGAGGGTGATCTCGCGGATCTGGTTGACCACGTCACCCCAGCGGGCGTTGACGTCGCGCTCCACGCGGGCGCGCTCGATCTGCAATTCGTTCAACTGCTTCTTGAATTGCGCGATCGCATCCAGCGATTCTTCCACATCAGCTTTGGCCTGCTCGGTCATGCGGCGCTTGGTGAGCGAGGTGGAAACACGGCGGGAACTGCGTGAGCCGCCGAGGAAACTGAATACATTTTCGGCATGCGTGCCCATTTCTTCCATCTTGCGCTGGCTTAGTTCAGCTTCATCCGAGCGCAGTTCGCGCTCTTCGCGCAGCAACTTATCCTCGAGCGACGCGATCTGCCGGTCGATCTTGGCGGCAGCCTTGGCGACCTCTGCGTCACGCGCTTGGCTGGCAGCCTCGGAGCAGGCCTTCATAAACTCCGCCACAGAGACATCCGGCCCAGCGTAGACCTTGAGGGCCTCATTCGCGCGCGCCTTGACCGAGGACGAACGGTAAACCCAATCGATGAAATCTTTTTGCAGGGAAGCGACCAACTTGGCATCGGTCAATGTAGCAGCGAGGACATCGAAGCGGGCGCCGGGCGCGGGAGCGGTCTCAACGCGATCGAGGTTGCCGCCGCCATACACAAAGTCATCCCAACGCAGGGAGCCGCGGCGTTCGGGGCTGGGGACCAGCGCAGAGCGAGAGACATCTGCATCCACGCCATATTTTCGGTCAAGGAAGCGGATCTTGGCCGAGGCGATCAACGCAGGCTTATAAACGATGCCAGTCTGCTGTGCGTTTTGTGCCATGGTCTTGCCCGCGGCACGGAAGGCCTCGGTGAGACCATAGTTCATCGGCAGGAAATATTCTGCGACAGCGTTCGGCACGGAGGGACGGGTGAGGCTGCCGCCATTGGCAGGTCCGCTTGTGGTAGCGGGCGGCCGCGGGGCCGATGCGGCCGCCGAAGCGCGAACCGGCTGGAAGTCCGCGAGAGAGGCGACGGGCTGAGGCGCGGGACGGGAGGCCGCAGGCGTCGCCGGCCGGGCGACTACGCTCGCGTCCGCCCCGACGAGTTGGTTGAGTGCCGGGATCTGGGCGCGGGTCATCGGTCCGGCCAGGTAGTTCATCGCCCAACGGGTTTGGAAAACAACCGGCGCTTTTTCGTGGACATTGTGTAATACGAAGACGCGCTTTCCGAGCCCGGAGATGAGTTTATCGATGGTGGCGCGGTTGCTTCCACCCGATGCACTCTCAAGGCCGTCGAGCAGACGTTGCTTGTCCTGTTCCGTTTGGAGCTTGCCGATGATCCACGTGCCCGTGTTGGACATGCCTTTGTAGTCCACGTCTACGGGGTTTTGGGTGGCGAGCAACATGCCCACACCAAAGGCGCGTGCCTGCTTGAGCATGCGCAGCATGATGGTCTTGGAAGGCGGGTTGCCGAGCGGGGGCATGTAGCCGAAGATCTCGTCCATGTAAACGAGAGCGCGCAGGGTGGTGGAGCCTGCCTGCGTGCGCATCCATGTTTCGACGGCGGAGAGCAGCAGGGTGACAAAGAACATGCGCTCCGAGTCGCTCAGGTGGGCGATGTAGAAAATGTTATGGCGCGGACGTCCGTCTTCAGCCCAGAGCAGTGATTTGATATTGAGGTCCTGCCCCTCGCGCCAGACCTCGAAGCCGGGCGCGGCAAGGATGTTGTTGAGCATGATCGCCAGGTCCATGCGGTCTTTGGAGGGGAAGAAACTTTCGAGCGGGAACGCGCCGAGCTTCTCGAAGGGCGGGTTCTGCGCCTGCAGGATCAACTCGGTCAGGTCGAGGTCTTTGCCCTGCGACCATGCACTCTCAAAAATGTTGGAAAGCAGGATGTGCTCGCGTGAACGGAGCGGATCAATATTGTCCATGCCCACAAGGCCAAGGATGGCGGTGACGGTGGAAGAGATACGCTCACGCAGAATTTCGCGATTGCCCTCCCACGGAATGGAAGGAGCCGCCAGCGAAGACAACACACTGACGGGGATGCCTGCGTCGGAGCCGGGTGTGTACACGGCAAATTCGGCGGCGTCTTTGAGCGCATTCAGGCGGTCACTGTCGATGCCCCACTCACCAAGCCCTTTCTTCCACATTTCGGCGGTTTCTTTCGCCGCAACATCGAGGGTCTTGCCCTCACGACGAATTACATCCGCGTCGAGCCACGGTTGAAAGTCCTGCGGCAGGAGATCGGGGAAGTGAAGCAACAGGTTGGTCAGGTCGCCTTTGGGGTCAATGATGATGGCGGGGATGTTCTGGAGCGCGGCTTCTTCCAGCATGCCGACACACAAGCCGGTCTTGCCGGAGCCGGTCATGCCGGTCACGATGCCGTGCGTG
The DNA here is from genome assembly GCA_964399225.1 of uncultured Anaerolineaceae bacterium. Classification (GTDB taxonomy): domain Bacteria; phylum Chloroflexota; class Anaerolineae; order Anaerolineales; family Villigracilaceae; genus Denitrolinea. The sequence continues at coordinate 4,707 of CAYNQA010000125.1, read as the reverse complement.
GTCAGGTCGGCGGGGTCATAGAGCATGGCCTGGTCGGCCAGCTTGCCTTTTGCAACGTCGAATATTCGTCCGAGGAAAAAATTACCTTTGGTGTCCAACATGGAAGCCTCCGTAAAAGTGGCTGTATGATAATGGGTTTATTGATGAATGAAAAGGACAAAACTGGCGCGCCCGTTTGGGCGCGCCAGTTGCTTATCAATCATTACTGTTGTTGTCGTTATCGTCTCCGCCGCCTCCACCGCCTCCACCACCGCTGCCGCTGTTGTCGTCATTGTCATTATTGTCGTTATCGTCATTATCATTGTTATCGTTATCATCATCGCCGTTGTCGTTAGAGTCGCTGCCATTCTGGTTGCTGCCAGAGCGCGAATCTCCCTCACCGCGATTGGAGAAGGTAACTTTTGTGGCAATGAAGACACCGTCGGCGTTGTAATATCCTTCCACGGTGACGGTTGCTCCCGCTGCAGGGACGCCTTCGATACGGGCGCTGCTCACATCCACGCGGACGCCATTCACGATCCAGAGAGTTCCATCGGCCGATTCGAGGACGCCATCGAACTTGGTATTGTCCTGATCGGAATCACTGTCGGAGCTATCCGCATCATCATCGGACGAGTTATCGGATCCATCATCGCCGGGCGGGACCTGCGCGCCGTCATTGCTGTTTGAGTCATCGTCATCGTTCTGACCATCGCCGGCGTTATCGTTGGAGTCATTATCTTCGTGGTTATCATCATCCGCGTCGAGTTCAGGGACGATCGCGCCGGGCGGAAGCGACTCGATGCTCTGGGCAACGAGGAAGCCGAGGTCGTTCGTGGTACCCGTGACGGTCACGGCGCCACCCATGGCAACTGCATCAACAGGCATGACCGTGTCCACGGTGATTAGCACCGGCACGCCGGCGACTGTCCACTCGCTGTTGGTTTGGGATGTGACGTAGCCAGAGAAGGAGACCACTTCGTGGCGGCCTTCTGCGAGCAGTTCGTTGATCTCTTCCACGCGCTCGGTCTCGTAGGTCAACTCAAGCGTCTCACGTTTCACATCAGAAGCGAAGATAAGCGTGAAATCCTCCCACGTGCGCTTGACCGGGTAGAGGTTATCACCGGGCAGGGCCGTGGAGGAGGCGCGCACCAATCCCGTGCTGCTGAGGAAAAAGACGACCAGCATGAGCGTGACTGCCACGGGACGGAAAGCAAAGATCCATGTGCGCTGGCGCCGTGGTGCACGTTTGGCCTCGCGCATTTCAGCGGCATGCTGAAGGACCTTTGCACGGCCGCGGCGGTGAACCGCTTCGGCGACGGGCTCGCCCGCCAACCCGCGGGCATGAAGCGAGGCCTCGAGGATGGGACGGAGTTCGTCGGCCAGCGCAGGGAAACGCTTCAGCGCTGAGTCGATCGTCTCGCCTTTTTCGAGGGCTTGCAGGCAGATTTCAAGGGCGTCGAATAATTTGTCACTCATGGGCCACCTCCCCAATGCCGCGCTGAAGAGAGGCAAGGGCGCGGAATTGCAGGGCTTTTATGGCATTCGGGTTCTTGTTCATTGCAGCAGCTGTTTCTTCGAGGGAATAACCCTGGCCGAACCGCAAGGCAAGGACATTCTGTTGTTCGGGGGTTAATTGTTGCATTGCGGTTCGCACGGTATGGTCGCGCTCGCGGCGGTCCACTTCTTCAGGCGGGACAGCCAGCGGGTCGAGCACGTTCTCGGTGATAGACTCGGTCGGGCGGCGGTAGGAGCGCCGCATGTGGTCGGTGATGATGTGCGAGGCTGTGCCGATCAACCAGGCGCGCAGGTTCGTTTGCGGGCCACGGCCTTTCTGGCTGGCTTCAAGCAGGCGCACAAAAACATCGCTTGCGATATCTTCAGCGGTTTGTTCGTCGCTCAGTCGGTAGCGCACGTATCGGTAGATCTCGGGAAAGTATTTATCGTAGATGGCCCCGATGACCTGCGAGTTTAGATCGCGCAGGCCATCGAGTTCGCCCTGTTCCAATGAAGCTGTCATGGATAATTCCGGCCAGGTGGAGTGTTGGATAATTTCTGGCATGGGGAGTATATCATTTCGTCCAGCCTGTTTGGGGCAGGCTGGACGAGGTCGGGTTACGCGATAGTACTATCCGTTGCTGTTGTCGTCATTACCGTTATCGTCGTCATCATCTCCATTGCCGTTGTCATCGTCGTCGTCGCCATTGCCATTGTCGTCATCGTCACCGTTGTCGTTGTCGTCATCGCCATTGTCATTGGAGTCGTCATCGTCGTTGGTGTTGGAGTCGTCATCGTCGTTGGAATTGGAGTCGTCGTCGCCGTTCGAGTTGTCATCGTCGTCATCAGAGGCATCGTCATCGCCAGACTTGACTTCGGTGATGGTCTGCGTGCCGTCAGCATTGGTGATGACTTCAACCGTCACCACATCGCCGACCACGATTGCGCTCAGGTCCACGCCTTCGGCCGCGGTGTAGGTCACGCCGTCGATGGTGATCTGGTTGCCGTCGATGGCCTCGACCGTGCCGGTCACCTTGCTGTCTTCACCGGTCTCGGTGCCGTTGCTGTTATCGTCGGTACCGTTGGAGTTGGAGTCGGAGGAATTGGAGTTCGCATCGGTGCTGTTGGAATTGGCATCGGTGCTGCTGGAGGCCGTTTCGGGAGCGCTGCTGGAGCGGGCGGAAGCGCTGGCGGGGGCGCCCGGCGCAGAGACCTGGGCGGCAGTCACGAAGCCATCCGGGCTGACCTGGCCCTTCACGCGGACGGTGTCGCCGATGGCGAATTGGGCGCCTTCAAAAGCCTGCGGTTCCACGGTCACAGCCTGGCCGTTGATGGTCCACTGGCTGCCATCCATGGCCTGGATCACGCCGGTAAACTCCACAGGGGAGGCCTGTCCATTACCGCCAAATGCCACAGCCGGGGCAGCCGGAGCAGAGGCCGGGGCGGCAGGTGCTGCGCCACATGCGCTAAGAGCAACAGCAAATACGGTAACAAGAGCGAGCAGAAACGAACGGGTAAAGTTTTTCATGATTTAGTCTCCTTATTTTGGATAGGTTTCATCTTGTTAGTCGTATCAGGCTGGAAAAGGTTACGGGCAAAATAAAACTCGGCGGCCAGGTTTTGGCCGCCGAGTTTCAGGTGCAGAAGGGACGTTTACGGCTGTTCGGCAAGCGCGAAGACACGCTCGAACTCCTGCAGGAACAGGCTGGCGATCTCGGGACTGTAAATGATGACCAGGTTTTCATCATTGCGGTCTTCAGCGCTGGCGGTGAAATTGTAAGAGCCAACGATGACGATGCTGCGGTCCACGATGATGAGTTTATGGTGCATCTGACCGTCATTGCCGTCGCGGCGCACGTCGAGGCCGAGCTGGCTGAACAGGTCGAACTCGGTTCCCTGATTGGATTCGATCTGGGCAACCTCCATCACGCCTTTCACATCCACCCCGCTGGCAGATTTATCGCGCATCATTTGGCCGATATCATCGGATGTGAAAGAGTAAGCGAGGAAGTAAATGCTTTCCTGCGCAAGGTCGATCACCTCGAGCAGGCGCGCGGCCACGCTATCGTCCGGGGAGAAATAGGTTTCCACGTCGGTCCCGTCCACGGTCAGGTATGGATTCGGGGTGGTGGCAAGCGAGTCCGAGCCGAAGAGGTCCTCGGTGTACATTTCCTCGAACTCCACCATGTAATTCTCCGCCACTTGCGTCGAGCGGATGTGGATGAGGACGTTGTTGTCATCATACGTACCGTTGACCGTGTAATTCATCGAACCCATCCAGACCTCGGAACGGTCGATGATGATGAACTTGTCGTGCATCAAGCCCTCGCGGCGGTCGCCAAGGATCGGGATGCCGCCCTCGATCAAGGCCTGCGGCACCGACTTGTCGCGGTTGTCACTTTCCATCACCACGCGGACAGCCACGCCGCGGTCACGTGCGCGCAGCAGAGCATTGGCCACCTCGCGCAAGCTGAGGCTGTAGAAGGCCGCGTCGATGCTCAACCGTGCCGAGTCGATCGAGGCGATCACCGCCTCTTCCACTCCGCCCGATTCTTGTTTGGCGGCGGGATTAGCCGGGTCGGTGAAATAAACTTCGAACCAGGAACCCTGATAGCCATAGCCGACATGAACAGGCAGCTGCTCGATGCCCATCGCAGGCGGCAGGGTAACCGGCGGCTCACCGATCGGACCCGACGGCGTATCCGTGACGGGCGCGGGCGGAACCGAGGTCACCGGCTCGCAGGCGGCCAGCAAGATCAGGACCAGTAAAGCAAGAAGGGAAATGCGTTTGAGCATGGATGTCTCCTTGGCGGGAATTGGGACATTATACCGAAACGCCCCACCCCCTCTCTCCAAAAGCGGAGGCAGTATAATCCCATGCATGTCCATCGCTGAATTTATCTACACCGTCATCCTCAAACCAAAGCCACTGCGCGCGCTGACCAACGCCGTACTCCTGCGCATCCTCCCCAAAACGATCCGCGTTGGCGCGGCAACCATCGCACCAGACCCCACCGACCCCGTTGTCTCCGGCGCGATCACACTGCGCGTCTACGAACCGAGCGAGTTGCAATTCTTTCAGCAACACTGCCGCGGCGACTTAACCCTCGTGGATGTCGGCGCGAACATCGGCCTTTACACCTCCCTTGCGATACACGGACTGACCTCCGGCGGACGCATCCTCGCCTTCGAGCCGCGCCCGCAAAGTTTTGCCGTACTGGAAAAGAACAT
>CAYNQA010000124.1:0-8699 GCA_964399225.1 uncultured Anaerolineaceae bacterium | reverse complement strand
TTGTTGTCGTCAAAGAGTCGGCCGGAGAGGGGTTGCGTTCCGGTGTTCGCGTCAATATCCACCGGGGCCTGGTTGTCGCTTTCCGTTCGCAGGTCCGAGTTGGCCGGCAGGCCGCTCGAGAAGTAGGCGTTGGTGGACTCGTCTTTGTTGATTGTGGTGGTAGTGCCGCTGGTTTCCGCAATAGCCCGGAAGGTGACCGTGATGTACTTGGTCTGGCCGGGATAGAGCGGGCCGACGTTCGACCAGGAGATCTCGGTGCTGTTGCCGTCCACCACGCTCGGGCCGCTCGAGATCGGCATGCTGGCCGAAACAAAGCGCAGATAGTTGTGGTCGAACTCGTCCACGAGCGGGACGGGGTTCAAGGTCTTGGACGCGGGATCACATGTCCCGTCGGTGGTGATGCGGAAGGCGATGGCATCCACTTCGATGTCACCAGTCGAGCCGCCGCCTTTGTTCGCTTCGAATTGCAGTTCCGCGCCGGTGCCGGTGTTGTTGAAGTCGGACCAGTTCCAGGTGCGGGAGGATGTGATGTCGGTGACGAGTGTGTACTTGGTGCCTGCCGCGCTGGAGAAGAAGGTGCCGTTGAAGGTGCCTATGCCAGTGCCGGTAACAGCGGTGTCGTTGAACCAGGTGCGGACGTAGATGTTGTCGTCGCTATCGAATTCCGCGCGTTCGCGCACGAAAACAACGCTTTCGACTTTGGTAATGTTGCCGCCCTGATAGCCGATGGCGAAGCCGCCGTAGCCGATCAAGTCGGTGTTGTTCGAGAGATCGCTGAAGGCGTAATTCTCATCGGGAGCGCCGCCAGATGCAGTCGGGTTCTGGAATTGAGCGTTGGTCGGGCCGCCGCCATCCGGAGCGCCTGCATGAGTGGTCGGGTAAACCGTGTTGGCGTACACATAGTATTCACATGCAGTGGAAGGACCGCCGCTGCCGGGCAGGTTATTCTTGACGGTGAGTGTGTACTGAACGAGCGCGCCGACAGCCACCGGGCTGGGCGTGTCGCGTCGCTTCTGGACGGTGAGCGGGGGCGCAAAGCCGAAGTCGCTCGGTTCGTTGGGCAGGGTCGCATCGCCGTAGAGGGTGTTGGCCACGGTCGCCACATCGTCGTGGACGGTGGTCGTGGTCGGGCCGTAACCGGTCGGGATGTCGCCGTCGGTGGTTTCCACCACGATGATCCAGCGCGCACCCACGTTGGTGTCGGCGTCAGCGTCGATGTAGCCGTTGATCACGTTGCGGCCGCCAAGGGTGCCGTCGTCGGACCCGTTGATGATGCCGTCGCTGTTGATGTCGATCCAGCCGTCGATCACGTCGATGACGCCGCTGATGTTGGTGGCATCATCGGCTGCGGTGATCTGGCCGTCGCCGCCGATGTCGAGCAGACCGTTAACCACATCGTAGGTCGAGATGATGTTAGTTTGATCGTCACCGGTGTCAGACGTTTCGGGCAAGCCGCCGCTGCCGGTCGTACAAGTACCGTTACCGGGCGTGCCATCGAAACAATAGTTGAAGGTGGTTGCAGTTGACTCGGTCGTGGTTGTGCCGTAGAGGAAGTCGCTGGCGTCGGAATAGTCTCCGTCAGCATTGTTGTCCCAGTACAGGTACACGGTTACGCCGGTCGAATCTCCATCAGCGCCATCGGCGATGCCGGGTTCAGTGCCGTTGATCGAGCCGTCGCCGAGCGTGCCGGAGCCAACGCCATTGTCCGCCCAGACCGTGCCTTGAATGGCAGCGGTGCCAGAGAGCGGGATGTCTTTCTCATCGCAAGAGACGCCTTCTGCCGGCGGGCCGCTATCACCGATCTTCATACAAAGCGTGTTCTCGATGATGTTGCTGCCGGTGTAGGAGACCGGAACAGACACAGTGAAGCCGACTGTGCCGCTCACTGCTGCGCCGCTGGCCGGGCTGGTGATGCCCTGCGAGAGGGTCCACTTGATGTGTAGTTGATTTGCGGTAGAGGAGCTGGTGTAGTTACCGGGGTCGCTCAAGGACCAGGTCGTACCTGCATCGGTGGAGAACATGACTGTTGCAGACACCGGGTCTGTGCCGTAGTTCGTCATGTCGGCATAGGCCAGCGTCCCGACCGGGCAGGAGGCAGGGTATTTATTCGGAGCCAATGTGGCATCGTAGTAAGCAGAACATGCCACGTATTGCACACCAACCGGAACCTGATCGTAATAGGTCAAGCCCGTGCCATAGCTGGGATTGCCGATGGTAACCACATCGGTATTGCCGCCGGTGTTGTCGATATCAGGCAAATAGAACGTCAGGACGTAGTTGATACTTCCGCCAAGCGTGGTATTGGTGATGGCGGGGTCGGTTTCCTTATCCGCGATCAAGTTCGAGTCGCGGCTTTGAATCGGCGGGATGCCGGCGCCAAAGTCCGCGTTGAACTTCTCGTTGTCGAAACCAGACGCAACTTCCTGGTACGGAGTCAGGGAAGCTGTGCACGCTCCATTGAGCGCGGCGTACTCATAGAAAACGAGACCGACCGCGCCAGTGTTATTCCCTGGAACGTTTTCGAAATACAACTGGTCCACGAAGGGGATCAGTTGCTCGGTGCCGTCGTTCAGCTTTACGATGACGAGGCCATACGTCTTGACGAGACGGAAACAGCCCGGATCGTAAGCGGAGGCGTCACCGATCGGTTGAAGCCAGGCATTGCGGTCGGGCACAAGGTCATAGTTGTTGTCGAAACCAGCGCCAACATTTCCCATGTCATACCAGATGCCCTGGGAAATAATGGTGTCGCCTGGGAATGCAGTGGTGCCCGTCGAACCGGGGATCCACGTATCCCAACCCAGCACTTGTTGGATCTGATCGATGTATTCCTGCGGCACTTTGTTGTCGCCGTTCGGCCAGATCTTGTTCGCCATGGCAGAGATCTCGTTGCGCATGGTCACATAGCGGTTGTAGTAGGAGGTGTTTCCGGCGTTGTTGGTGGCCCAGAAATCATATTGAAGCCACAGGTCATCTTCCGGCTTCACGTCGCCGGTCACATCCACCCAGCTATTGTTAATATAGGCTTTGCGCGGGTAGGAGACGAGCCAGTATTGCGTCACACATTGATTCGCGGCAAGCGTGCCGATGTAACGGCTGGCATCGGTCTGGTCGGCAGTGCTGCCGGCTTCCTGTTCCAAGGCATAGAAACGAGAGGGGTCGCCATAATCAACAGCGGTCGTCTGCGCATAATTGGAGAGGTGCGGGAAGTCCGTGTTGAAGTTCGCATTTGTGGTTGGGTTCTGTTGGGGATAGGTGCCCGGAGTGCGGTTGGCGGGAACCGCATCGTAATCGCCGATATACGCCCACACATTGGTCATCGTCGAGCCGGAGCGGTTACAGAACCGAGCGCCCAACGTGGCAGCGTTGGGTCCATAGGAGGAAGGAGCCAACACATTCGAGTCAACGATCAGGTTGTAGGCAGTGATCGGTTCGATCTCGAGATTGCCCTGGAAGCTATAAGCAGGCAGGGGGGCGGCGGCTTGCAAACCAAACACGCCCTTGTAAGGGCGGGAGGTTGCCGGCTGCTTTGCCTTGAAGTTTTCCGCCGACACGACGGTAAACTTCTCGGCCGGCGCCGGGCCGGGATTGGTTAAGGCGTACCGCCCGACCAGTCCTGCCGTCGCCGACAGTGACTTATTTAAGGCGGAACCGTCTGCCGCAGAAAAGGCGGTCAGTGCGGGTGTCTGTGCGACCACAAAGATCACAAGAAAAAGTGCACGCACAAAGACAAGCAAGGTTCGTTTCATATTCATCCTCCGAAATGGCTTACCTCATCAAAAAAAACATTGAGCAACTCGCAGATAAGGTTGTCTTTCCCTGTGCGGCAATACCGCACAAAGTGTTCACCGTAATTAGTAGCGCAACGGGTCAGGAAAGGGGGGAACGGAATGGCGAGTGGTACAAAAGTACCATCCGACATTATACTTTATTTCCGCAAGGCCGCATACTTTTATTTTTGCAAACAGAAAGCTTGTCCAAATTGTCGGATTATCTATACCGGAAGTTATTGACATCCATGGGTATAATCACCCAAAAATACACGGAGGAACGAATGAATTTTTCAATGTGGAAGAAAGCTTTAAATGTGATTCCCGAAGTGTCCAAGCAGGAATGGGACGCGCTTGACGTGATCTCGAAATGGTTGATCGCGACTCGTGCCGCCGTCCTGGTGATGACCTTCATCTCATCGGCTCTGGCTGGACTTTTTGCCTGGCGCGACGGCTCGTTCAGTTTCCTACCCTGGTTGATCCTGACACTTGGCCTGATCCTCTCGCACGCCTCGAACAACATCTTTAACGATTACACCGACTTCGTCCGCGGAGTGGACAAGGACAATTATTTTCGCACCATCTACGGCGCCCAGCCGGTCGCATCCGGCCTGATGACCAAACGCCAGCACCTGACTTACTTCGCCGTCACCGGTCTGCTCGCCCTCGCGGCGGGGTTGTACCTGGTCTTTATCAATGCCAGCGACCCGCTGATCTGGATTCTGCTTGGCCTTGGCGCATTCTTCGTTTTGTTCTACACCTGGCCGTTGAAGTACATCGCGCTGGGCGAAGTGGCCGTTCTGGTGGTTTGGGGTCCACTCATGATCGGCGGCGGCTACTACGTCCTCACGCACCATTGGAATTGGAACGTCGTGATCGCCAGCCTGCCCTATGTCCTCGGCGTGACCACGGTCATCTTTGGCAAGCACATTGATAAGTTTGCGATCGACAAGGCCAAGGGTATTCACACTCTGCCGGTTGTAATGGGCGAGAAGGCCGCGCGTTATGCGGTGATCGCGATGATGGTCCTTCCTTACATCTTCACGTTCTATCTCATTGCCGTCAAGTTCTTCACGCCGGTCCTGCTGATCGTCCTCTTTGCCATCCCGACCCTGCGCCAGGTTTTGCCGGCCTTCCAGAAGCCCAAGCCTGAGACACGTCCCGCCGACTTTCCGGATGGGCAGGGCGGCTGGCCGCTCTACTTCGCGCCGATGGGATTTTGGAACAACCGCAAATTCGGTTCGCTCTTCATGTTCGGCGTGTTGATCGATGTGTTGCTGCGTGTCATCCCGTTCACCAGTCAATGGGTGGCACAGTTCTGGGGATAAACAGCTTCTTAAAAAAGCATCAGGGCGAGATCATGATCTCGCCCTGATGCTTTTAAGGCGGAATTATTCCACTATGTTGATCGGTAGTTCGTTCCCTCCGCCGAGTGCCGCGACCGAGATCTGCGCCGCAAGGTTTTCGGCGATGCCGCGCAACGCAACTGCAACCGGGGATTCGGGGTGGGTGACCACAATGGGCTTGCCGCTGTCGCCGCCGATGCGCACATTTTGATCGATCGGGATCTTCCCGAGGAAGGGGACCTGTGAGGAGGATGCGAGCTGTTCACCGCCACCGGAACCGAACAGGTCCATGCGTGTGCCATCGGGCAGGTCGAGGAAGGACATGTTCTCGACCACACCGAGGATCGGCACTTCGAGTTTGCGGAACATCTCAAGTCCACGGCTGGCGTCTTCGAGCGAGACGAGCTGGGGTAACGTCACGATGACCGAGCCGCTCAGGGGTAGGGCTTGAGCGAGCGACAGGGCGGCGTCGCCGGTGCCGGGCGGGAGGTCAATGATGAGGTAGTCGAGGTCGCTCCACTCCACGTCGCTCAGGAATTGACGGATGGCCGAGTTGAGCATCGGTCCGCGCCAGATGAGGGGTTGTCCGGGTTTGACCAACAAGCCCATCGAGATGGCTTCGATGCCATACGCTTTGGCGGGCAGCATTTTGTTGCCCTTGGGCGGCGGGAGTTTTTCGATGCCGAGCATGGTCGGGATGTTGGGACCGTAAATGTCCGCGTCCATCAAGCCGACGCGCGCGCCGCTTTGCGCCAGCGCCACAGCGATGTTGACCGAGACGGTGCTTTTGCCCACGCCGCCTTTGCCCGAGCCGACCGCGATGGCATTCTTGATCGTGGTGTTGACCAGTCCGCGCATCCGGCCGTCGTTGGGCACATCGGAGGAAAGTTTCACTTCCACTTCGCTCACGCCGGGCACAGATAATGCCGCTTGCCGGGATTCCTTTTCGATCTGTCCCCGCAACGGACAGGCGGGCGTGGTGAGCATAACGGTAAATTTAACCTTGCCACCCGCGATCTCAAGGTCGCGGATCATGTTGAGGGTCACAAGGTCCTGGTGAAGTTCCGGCTCCTGCACTTTCGAGAGAGCCGCAAGGATGGATTCTTTGGTGGGTGTATTTGCCATGAGGATATTTTACCAATTAAATAGACATGTCATTGCGAGGGCGTTAGCCTGAAGCAATCTCCCCTTAGCAGAGGGGATTGCTTCGTCGCGGAACTCACGCTGAGCCCGGTCGAAGCGCTCCTCGCAATGACAGATGTGGATTGTTACGCCGCCGGGGCAGCCGCGCTCTTGGCGGCTTTCGCGGCTTCCTTCGCCTTGCGGGCTTCATCCTCGCGGGCCGCATTCTGCGGGCGGATGCTCGCATAATACGACGCGGGCTTCATCAGCTTGTCGAGGTTGTAGATGCTGCGGCCGTACGAAGCGATCTCGTAATCGTGGTCCATCTTGATCGCATCGAACGGGCAGTATTCAGAGCAGAAGCCGCAGTTCATGCAGATATCCGCGTCGATGTAGAACTCCGCGGGCTGCGGGACCGGGCGTCCGGTGGCCGGGTCGTTGGTGCGCACGATCCAGATGCACTGCGGCGGGCAGACCTTGGCGCAAATGCCGCACGAGGTACAGCGGATCTCTTTCTTGCCTTCCGCGCCCTCATCGTAAACGAGGAACGGCACGTAGCGGAATTCCTCGGGGACCGGCAGTTTTTCTTCCGGATATTGCACGGTGAAAATGCCGCGCGCGTCCTTGCTCGAGCGGTGGGCAACGCCTTCTTTTGAGTAGTAGCGTTTCTCGCCCGTGGTGATCCGACGCCAGACCCAGACCGCGTCCTCCCAATACGTATTCCAAAACCGCATGAAGGTGACGCCCAGACCTTTGAGTAAACCTTTTCCGTACATAATAGAGTTCTCCTGTGTCAGGTATCAGGTGTCAGGTCTCGCGGCTTTCGCCTGACACCTGACACCTCGGACCTGGTACTTTATCTGTCGAGCTCACCCAGCACGATGTCGATCGCGCCGAGGATGGCAACGAAGTCAGCGATCTTGGTGCCCACGCACATCATTTCGAGCGAGGTCAAGTTAATGAACGAGGAAGCACGGATGTGATAGCGCCACGGATTCGGTTTGCCGTTCGAGACAACGTAGTAGCCGAGTTCGCCCTTCGGCGATTCGATGCGACCATACGCTTCACCGGCCGGGACGCGCACCTGGTACTGCGGCTTGACGCTCATGATCGGGCCTTCCGGAATCTGCTTGAGCGCCTGCTCGAGGATCTTGATCGACTCGCGTACCTCGTCCACGCGGACCATGTATCGGGCGTACATGTCGCCTTCGGGGCGGCAGGCCACTTTGAAGTCGAAGCGATCATAGACGGAGTAGGGATCGGCGCGGCGGATGTCGTAGGGTACGCCGGAGGCGCGCAACATCGGGCCGGTCATCGAGGTGCGGATGGCATCCTCAGCGCTCAAATAACCTTGTCCTTTGAGACGCGATACGAGAATATCGTTCTCAGTGAGGAGACGTTCCATTTCATCCACTTTACCCGGCAGGCGTTCGAATACGAGGTCGCGGGCTTTCTGCAACGCCTCAGCGGGCATGTCGCGGACGACGCCGCCAAAACGGAAGTAGTTGCACATCATGCGCGCACCGGACGAAGCCTCGAAGATGTCGAGGATCAACTCGCGTTCTTCAAAGGCATACAGCGCCGGGGTATACATGGCGCCGAGATCGTTCAGCAACATGCCGAAGAAGATCAAGTGGTTCTGGATGCGGGTCAACTCCGACATGATCACGCGGATGTAGTCGGCGCGTTCGGCCACCTGGATGCCCATCAGTTTTTCGACCGCGAGAGCGTAGCCGAAGTTGTTGGTCATCGAGCAGAAGTAGTCGAGACGGTCGGTGTAGGGCATGATCTGCAGGAAGGTGTTGCGTTCACCGATCTTTTCGTGATTGCGATGCAGGTAGCCCATAACCGGCTTGAGGCTGACCACAGTCTCGCCGTCGAGCATGACAACCGCGCGGAACACGCCGTGTGTGGACGGGTGCTGCGGGCCCATGTTGACGAGGATGTGGTCGGTCTTGATGCCGTCTTTATCTTCGTAAGTGTATTTCTTCAGGGACTTGTACAGCGCCTCTTCGGGATCGCCGAAGGTCATCTTCTCCGGGTCGAAGCCGGCGGGGAACATGATGTTGTCGCCGAAGGGATTCTTGGTCTCAGCGAGGGCGTGCTTGCCATCCGGCCAGCGACTCTTGAACGGCTTGACATCCTCTTCATAGAAGGCTTCCTTCCAATCCTTGCGGAGGGGGTGGCCTTCGAACCCTTCCCACATCAGAATGCGGCGCAGGTCGGGGTGGCTGGTGAATTTGATTCCGAGCAGGTCCCAGGCTTCGCGCTCCTGAAATTCAGCGCCCTTCCAAATGGAAGTGACCGAGGGCAGTTCGGGGTTCTCGCGCGGGATCTGCACTTTGAAAACGAGCGCCGGTCCGCCGGTGGTTTTGTAGGCGTGATAGACCACTTCCATTTTATTTTCGGGAAGATAGTCTACGCCCGTTACAGATGAAAGCAGGTCGTAGCCGAGTTCGTC
>CAYNQA010000123.1:0-8702 GCA_964399225.1 uncultured Anaerolineaceae bacterium | reverse complement strand
TGGAATTGATAATCGCCATTGACCTTGACCGGGAAGTTGTAGGTTTTGAGATTGCCCATCCAGTCGGTGACATTGACCACATTGGTCTGCGGACCGAGGGCGCGCTTGTACACGTCGTTGTGGCAGATCAGGCAGTCGGTGTCGTTGACGGTGAGATTGGTCACCTTGCCCGTGCTGACGTGGCAGGAGCGGCAGGCGAAGTCGGCGGGTTCGGGGGCGGTGCAATAGGTGTTCACTTCCTTCCACTTGCCGTCCCATTGCATGTGCTCGGAGGAGAGGATGCTGTTCGCTTCGCTGGGGTGGCAGGCCACGCAGGTCTGCGGGCCGGCATAGGATGTGATCGAGGCGTGGGGGTTGGCACCCGGAGTCGAGGTGGGAGCCGCTGTGGGCGTGGGAGGAAGCGGGGTGGCCGTCGGCGGGATGCTGGTTGCGGTTTTTGTCGCTGTGGGGGTGGGGGTTTTGGTCCCTGTGGGTTTGGCTGCATCGACCGGGGTGGATAGCGCACCGATGATGAGCATGAAGCCGATCAAGATCGAGAACAAGGGAAGCAGACGTCGCATAAGGGGGCTCCTTGATGTTGGGGTATTTAGCCCAACGCTTGCTTGTGATTTGCTTCACTATACCCAATCAAGGTGTCACATTGCAGTGACGTTAATACTAATTAATGTTACATTAAGTCACGCTGATATTTTGCGGATAGTCATGCGTTTATTCTCCCCTGCTATTCGATCGCATCTTTCAATTTTCGTGCCATCTCTCCGAAGTGCTTTGTGTAGCGCGCCTCTTCCCGCCGTGGACGAGGCAGGTCTACCTTCAAATCCAGTTTGATGCGGCCGGGCCGGGCTGAAAGAACCAGCACACGGTCGGCCAGAAAGAGCGATTCATCGATGGAATGCGTGACCATGATGACGGTCTTTTGCCGCGCCTGCCAGATGCGTGAGAGCTCGGTCCACATGCGTTCGCGGGTCAGTTCATCCAGCGAGCCGAAGGGTTCATCGAGCAGGAGCAGGTCGGGGTCATGGATGAGCGCGCGGGCAATGGCCACACGCTGGGCCATGCCGCCGGAGAGTTCGCGCGGCCAGTTGGACTCGAATCCGGTCAGACCCACCAGTTCGATCAGTTCTTGGGCTTTGGCTTGTACATCGTTGTTGCCGCCCAACTCGAGCGGCAACATGATGTTCTCGATCACGCTTCGCCACGGCATAAGGTTGGATTGCTGGAAGACCATGCCGATCTTTGGGTCGGTCAGGTGAACGAATTCCAGCGAACCGGCAGTGGGCGCGAGCAATCCTGCCACGATGCGCAACAACGTGGACTTGCCGCTTCCCGAGGGACCGATGACGGCTACGAACTCGCGCGGGCAGACCTCGAACGAGACTTCGTCGAGGGCGCGCAGACCGCCGTTGTTATCGGGGAAGGTCATGCCGATGTTGCGCAGGGTGAGGATGGGTGATGGTTTCATGGCCGTGCTTTTTACGTTTTTTACGAAACGAAAAACGTACTTCGTAGGCTTACGGTAAAAAATCGTTGGTGAACGCGGAGTTCACTTCGAGTGAATCTTTCAACAAGCCCATTTTCAACAGCACGTCGCGCATGTTTTCCCATGCGGTAAGGTCGGAACGGCCAAGTTGATCGGCCTTCCAAAATTCGATGGAGCGGGCCAGCACTTCCTTTTGCACGGTCTCGTCGGCGTTGGCAAGATTCTCGACGTGCTTTTTGCTGATCTCATAAGCCTCGTCGGGGTTCTCGATGGTGGCGGCCAGGCCTTTCAAGAATGCAGTCACCATGGCGCGCACCAGCTCGGGATTCGACTCAAGCGTCGCTTCATTCGTGACCAGGCCGTTCGATGCCAGTTGCACGTAATCGCCCACACGTAATTCATTCACATCGTAGCCCTGCGCGCGCAACTGGACCGGCTCATTGGCCGCATAAACCGAAGCCGCCTGCACCTGGTCGGTGGCCAGCGACTCGACCTGCGTGAAGCCGATCGAGTTCAAAGTCACATCGGCATCGCTGAGATTTGCAGAGAAGAGCAAGGCCTCAAGCCCGATGTAATTCGCCCCGAAGAGACCGGGCAGGCCGATGTTCTTGCCTTTCAGGTCGGAAGGCGAGGTGATGCCCTGCGCTGCCTTCGACACGACCGCAACGGGATATTGCTGATACCACGCGGCCACGTACACCACGGGCAGTCCTTGCGAACGCGCCAACAGCACCTGCTCGCCCGAAACGACCGCGAACGGGATCTCGCCCGCGCCCACCAACGCCATCGCATCGGTCTCGAAAGAGTAATCGAACTCGACATCGAGCCCCGCCTCGCGGAAGTAGCCCTTCTCCACGGCGACATACAAAGGAGCAAATTGCACATTGGGGATGTAGCCCAGCGGCAGGCGGATCTTGGTCAGCGCACCCGCCTCGGTCTGGACCCCCTGCGGGGTGCAGGCCATCAGGCCGAGTGCCAGGGTGAGGGTAAGGAAAACGATCTTGCGAAACATGAGTATCTCCTGAAGGGTTTAGCGTTCCTGCCAAACCAAAAATTTTCGTTCCATCCACGCGACGATGCCATACAGCCCAAGCGCGAGGGCGATCAACATGAACACCGCCACGAAGACCAAAGACGTGTCGTACTGTCCGCGTCCTACGTTGATGAGGAAACCCAGTCCTCCATCCGAACCAACCAACTCGCCGACCACCGCGCCGATCACGGACAAGGTTGCGCCGATGCGCAAGCCGCCAAGGAAGATCGGGAGTGCGGCCGGGATCTCGAGCTTTGTCAGGATCTGTGCCGGCGTGGCGCGCAGGGAGTGCATCAGGTCGCGCAACGCAGACGGGACGGCGCGCACACCGACCACGGTGTTGATAAGCACCGGGAAGAAGACGATCAGGGCGCAGATCAGGAATTTGGAGAACATGCCCGGCCCGAACCAGATGACCAGCAGGGGAGCAATGGCCACCAACGGCACGGCCTGACTTGCGACGAGATAGGGCGCCAGCAGGTTCTCAAGCAGGCGCGATTTGGCGATGGCGTACCCGATCGCCATGGCGGCCAGCGCGCCAACCAACAGACCAACCACCACCTCGAGCAGGGTCACGCCGGTGTGGGCGAGCAGGCTTCCATCTGTAAACGCCTTGGTGAAGCGTGAAGCCACATCCATTGGCGAGGGCAGGATGAAAGCAGGCAGGTCGGCGAGCGTCACGATGCCCTGCCAGAGAAGCAGGAAGACCAGCAGGGATGCAAGTCCCAGCCAGTGGCGGAGGGCGATAACGCGTTTGGTGAGAGTGGTGGACATGGTTACGGGTTCAGTTTTGGAGTGCGGCCTTCAGGCCGCGCATTGCAGGCTGAAGCCTGCACTCGGAAATAAAAAACGCCTCGAGGACGGAATCCATCGGGGCGCGGAAACAGGCCGGAGGTCCGGTTGGAGGCGATAAAAAATCCCGAAAACAACGTGCGTTTCCGGGGCGTGAATCCAACCCAGACCTGATCAGGCCTTGGTTACCTTCTTCTATCCAGACTGTTACTGTCGGCTCCGGAGTTGCGCCGGATCATGTGCATCGTTCGCACTCGTGGGCTGTACCACCGATCGGGAATTCACCTGCACTTCGTACGGTGCAAGCGGCACCCTGCCCCGAAGGTTGAATATTCTGTTTTCAAAATTATACCAAAAACAAAACCCAGGTCTCTCGAAGAAACCTGGGCTGTGTGAACGTGCTACGCCTTGACGATGCAGTCGACCGGGCAGACCGAGACGCACTTGGGCGAGTCGTGGTGGCCGACACATTCCACGCAGGTGGCCTGGTCGATCACGTAGAGGGTGCCGTCGCCTTCGCTGATCGATTCGGTGGGACAATCGGGGACGCATGCGCCGCAGGCGATGCAATCTTCTTGAATTTTCATGGACATGGTTCACGCTCCGTGTTGAGATTTTCCGTAGCGTATCCCATCGAGAGGGGAGCGTCAATTGACGAATGTCCGTAGTTTGGGTGACATTAAAGCAGAAACCCGTCTTGCTGCGAAGACGGGTTTCTTTTCATTAGAGTGTATACAACTCGCCGTATTTCGTTCGGAGGTAGTTGATGTACGGCTTGATGGTCAGGTCGTTGCCGGTTACGCGCTTGACCAGTTCGGGCGCGGTGTACTTGCGTCCGTGGCGGTAGATGTTTTCCACCAGCCAAGAATGCAGGGTGCTGAACTTGCCCTGCTTCATCTCGTTGGGGATCTCAGGGTGTGCCTTGAGGGCTTCGCTGTAGAACAATGCGCTCATCACGTTGCCGAGGGTGTAACCCTGGAAGGAGCCGCCGATGATGCCGCCGTACCAGTGGACGTCCTGCAGGACGCCGTCGCTGTCGTTCGGCGGGACAATTCCAAAGTCCGATTCGAAGCGCTCATGCCAGGCTTCGGGCAGGTCGCGGATGGAGAGAGTCCCTTCGAGCAGCTGCAGTTCGAAATCGAGGCGCAGCATGACGTGCAGGTTGTAGGTCACCTCGTCCGCGTCGGTGCGGATGAGCGACTTCTCGACCTTGTTGATCGCGCGGTAGAACGTGTCGAGCGCAACGCCCTTGAGTTGTTCGGGGAATTTGGCCTGCAGGATCGGGAAGAAATGTTCCCAGAATCCGCGGCTGCGGCCCACGACGTTCTCCCACAGACGAGACTGACTCTCGTGGACGCCGGCGCTCGTGCCGCCCGCGAGCGGGGTGCCTTCGTGCGCGGGATCGTTGCCCTGCTCGTACATGGCGTGACCCGCCTCATGGATGTTGCTGAAGAGCAGCTCGCCGAGGAAGTTTTCCTTGACGCGCGTCGTGATGCGCACGTCACCGATGGAGAAGGAGGTCATGAAGGGGTGGTGGGTCTTGTCAATGCGGCCGCGGTTGAAATCATAGCCGAGTTGTTTAACGACTTCCGCACCAAAAGCGGACTGTTCTGCTTCGGGGTAGTGTTTGCGCAGACAGGTATCGTCGGCGGGAGACTGCGAGGTGATGGCCTTGACGATGGGCACGAGATTATCGCGCAGGTCCTTGAACAACGCGCGGACCGATGAGGCTTTCATGCCGTAATCGGCAAAGTCGATCAGCGGGTCGGCGATGTGTTCGTAGCCGGGGAAGAAATCCGCGAGTTGGCGGGACAGGTCAAGCGTCTTTTCGAGATGCGGGCGGACCTTGGCGAAGTCGTTGGCGGGGCGGGCTTCGGTCCACTCCTGGTAGGATTTGGCGCCGTGCTCGTTCAGCTCGGCCACGAAGGCCGGCGGGACCTTCAAATTGCGCTCATAATCGCGGCGCGCCACGCGGATAAAGGAGGCGTCGTCGGAGTCGTAGGGCAGGCTTTCTTCGTATTTGACCAGCCCATCGAGCAGTTTGCCGATCTTTTTGTCGGTGGCTTTTTCCTGCGAAAGTTTGGCGAGGGTGGCCATCTGGCGTCCGCGCGCGGGGGCGCCGCCATTGGGCATATAGGTGGCCTGGTCCCAGCCGAGCACGGCCGCGGCGTTGTTCAGGTCACTGACATCGGCCAGCAGGGCCTTCAGTTCGTTCAGTTTTTTCTGGGTCATGAAATTTCTCCGGGGACAAGCTGAAAGTTCTTCAATTGTATCGCATCCGGGCGGGGGCGAGGCTCCCTCCTTGGTGTGGTTTTAAGAACCTTTTTGGACACGGATCTCCCCTGGCACCGCCCGTGATTTGCCTGGCAAATCAGGCAGGTGAGTGTGCTCCGTGGTGAATAGGATGAAGGTAAAATCCTCCCATGCCCGAATGGACCCTGCTGCCCGGCCTTCTCGCCCGGGGGTACCGCGTCGCGTCTGGACCCTCAGCGGATTACCCCTACGGTGCGCTTGACCGTCAACGCCCGATCTTTGCTTCGCGCGGACTGGACCTGAGCGCCTACTTCAACGGCACCCTCAACGTGGATATTTCTCCGCGCACGTTCAAGATGGTCAAGCCGCAGTTCACCTTCCGTCACGTCGAATGGACCGACCTGCATCCGCCCGAGGATTTTTCGTTCTCGCGCTGCCGTGTGGTGTATCGCGAAGTGGAACACGATGGCTGGGTGTATTATCCGCACCCCGAGACAAAATTGCGCAACTTCCAGAATCCCTCGTTGTTGGAAGTCATCGCCATGCCGATCGCGGGAATCAATTACGGGGATGTGTTGAGCGTGTGGGTCAACACAGACGAGATCGAAGTGGATTGAAAAAATCTGACACGAAGACACGAAAGCACGAAGGCACAAAGAAAAACTTTGTGCCTTTGTGTCTTTGAGCCTTTGAGTTTGCGATCTTTACTTTTTATGCGGGTCGTTTTCCATTTCGAGACGTTCCGTCCCGGCGATGACCAGACCCTCGGACCGCATTTGCGAGACCTTGTCCGCGTTGTTGGTGAGCAGGATGACCGAAGCAACACCCAGTTCGCGCAGGATCTCGCCCGCGACGGTAAAACTGCGCGCATCGGCGGAGTAGCCGAGTTTGCGATACGCCTCGGTCTGGGACATGCCTTCGGCCTTCAACTTGTGCGTCTGCATGATCGCAAGGTGACCGTTGCCGCGTCCCTCCTGGTCAAGCAGGATGATCACGCCGCGTCCCTCGGTTTGGATTCTCTTCTGTGCCATCTCCATCTGCTCGCGGCAATCGCATTGGACACTATTGAAGAAGTGACCGGAGATGCATGTGGAATGTACGCGGCAGGGGACATTCTCTGCACCCGAGACCTCGCCCATCACCAGCGCGATGATTTCCTTTTGGCCGTTGTAGTAGAGCTTTTCGGTGAATGTCCCGAATTTTGTTTTGAGGGGAACTTCTGCGAGTTTGATGATCATGAAATCTTCCTTACCACATCCCCAACCTTGACCGTCCCCGGCTGGACGATTTTGGTGTTGATACCGCGCATGCGCAGGTCGCGGTGGGCGGGGCCGTTGACGAAGACCACGGCGTCTTTGCCGAAGCGCGCCGTGAACTTGTCGCAGCCGGTGTGCGGCTGGGTGGTGACTTCCACGATGGCGGTGCCGATCTGCAGGCGCGTGCCCGCGGGGAGATTCTCGGCGCTCAGGTCGAGGTCCACGTAGAGTTGGTCACCGGCGAGAGGCCAGCGGTCTTTGTTTTGTGCCAGCAGGGCGATGACGCGCGAGTTCATCAGGGTCAACTGCGCGTCGAGCAGAGGCGAACGATATTGGGTGTGGCGGCTCGGACGCGCGTTCCACGTATCACCGACCAGGCCAAGTTCGAGGTCGAGGGCCGCTTCAGCGACGACCTCGCGCTCGTCCACGCGCGGGCGGCGGACGATCAATTCCACCACGCCGGAATCCTTCGGCGATCGCAGGATGTGTTCCAGTCCCGCTTCGAGTTCTTGTGACGATAAATGTTTCGCGGATTCCATCTTAATTTTCCTTTCTCAATAAACATTCCCATGTCATTGCAAGCGAGCGTTAGCGAGCGAAGCAATCTCCCGGCAACATTTGCATGATGGAGCGAGGAGATTGCTTCGTCGGGCTGTCGCCCTCCTCGCACATCGTCCCGATGTCCTTCGGGAATGACAAACTAGCCCTTTGCTGGCGGAGCGTCTTTATCGTAGACAAAAACCTGCACGTCGAGGTTCTCTTTCAACAAGTCCATGACCGGTTGAAAGGTCGCGTCCTTGATTCTTTGGATGTCACCTGCGGGAGCCAGCACGGTCAGGCGCGCTTCTTCGTCGGAAATCTTCGCAACTTTCACTTCCGCGCTTGCGCATGCAGCCTTCACCACACCGGTCATGTTTTGGATGGCGTCATCAAGTGTCATATAACTTCCTCATTAAGAATATACAATAATACAAACCGTGTTTTGTCTTTGCGAGGAGGGTGCTCTCCCCGACGAAGCAATCTCCTCATTGTGCGCGGGGAAAGTCCCCGAACTTTGGGGATTGCTTCGTCGCTGACGCTCCTCGCAATGACAGGCTGGGGGGACCTCCAACCGCATCAACTCTTTAGAATTGCAACGGTCACACCTTCGCCACCCTCGTTGTGCGCGCCCTCCTCGAACGACTTCACGTACGCATGGCCGCGCAGGGCATCGCGCACGGCGGCGCGCAATTTGCCGGTCCCTTTGCCGTGGACGATGCGCACGAACGGCAGGCCCGAAAGATATGCCTTTTCGAGATAACGCTCCAGCGTGTCGAGCGCGTCCTCCACCATCATGCCGCGCAGGCTGATCTCCATGCCGGGGGATGTTGGTGCCGGGGAGGAGGGGCGGGCGACTGTGGACGATGGATTCTTGACGATGGACGATGGACGATTGACCATCGTCTGTGGTCTGTCGTCTATCGTCTGATTTCTCTCCAGATCGACCAACCTCGCCCGCACACGCAGACTCCCGATCTGGACCTCCGCATCCGACTCGCCCAAAGCGGTCACCACGCCCTCGGCGTTTAACGTCCCCACGCGGACCTTCTCTCCGAGCGACAATGGACGATCGACGATGGACGATGGTCTGTTGTCCGTGGTCGGTCGTCGCTCCACTGGCGCCTCGACCTTCTCCTCCATCGCCTCGACTTTTTCTTCCACGGCTTTGATGGCATCGAGCGGCTGGCGGGCGTTCTTCAATTGCTGTTTCAGCGAATTGATATTGTTCTTCAACACCGCAACTTCAAGTTCGCCTTCGGCGCGGGCTTTGGCAAGGACCTCGCGGCGCTCGTCTTCCATCTTTTCGAGACGTGTTTCGAGTTCCTTCGTTTTCGCTTCGAGCTTGGTG
>CAYNQA010000122.1:0-8723 GCA_964399225.1 uncultured Anaerolineaceae bacterium | reverse complement strand
GTCAGGTGTCAGGTGTCAAGTTTCACGTGTGTACCTGTTTACTTGTGTATCTCACGGCGTCGCAATCGGCGAGTAATTCAACTTCTGGATCACCAAATCCTTGAACGCCACTGTCACCGGCGTCGCCCCAGCCGAGCGCACGAAGAATCCGATCGAGCCGGAGGGCAGGTTGTTGTCGCTGACGCTGAATTGGTAGATGTCGTTCAAAAAGAAGCGCAGTTCATTTTTAAAAGCCCAAACCGCCATGCGTACCTCCGAGGGCGCGCCGCGCACGTTGCTGGTGTGATAGGGCTGTTGGAGCACCAGCCGTTCATTCCCGGCAATGCGTTCCGCGCGGACCTCGCCATCACACGTCACGGCGAAGCGATAGTACACGCGCTGGGTGGCACGCACCAGCAGGCCGTACTCGTCTGCGCCGCGGCAGATGTTGACGACGGCCGTCACTTCCATGTGGAAGTCCGTCACGGTCAGGTCGCGGTTGAGGCTGAGCATGTAAACCTCGGGCCCGGCGGAGAGGATCAGCGACTCATCCACCAGGGCGGCGATACCCTCATCCGACTTGGCCAGGTCCCATGATTCTTCGTTGCTGAAGTTGTCGACTCGAATTTCGCTTCCGAGTCCCGGACGCCAGTCCGGGGTGCCAGTGGGAATCGCTAGCGGCCGGGGAGTGGGCGTTTCCGTCGCGGGGAACCAGACCGGGGTCGGGGAGAGAACCGCAGTCGCCGTGGGCGGGCGGGGCGTGGCCGTGCCGAGAGGTTCCGGGAACAGCGAGGAGCAGGCGGTCAGAAGGAGTCCACAAAGAAAAAGAAGTCCGTCATTGCGAGCGGAGCGAAGCAATCTCCTCACACGCGGAGATTGCTTCCCGAAGGTCGCAATGACGAAGATAGTAGTGAGTTTCATCTCAATTTTTGTGATAAATAATCGCTGTGGATTCATGGCAGGTATTGTACAATAGTGTAGCGCAAGAGAATATCTTGCGCTACCTTTCACTCAGGAGACTCTCATGACCGAACAGTCTGTGCTTGTGACCGGTGCATGCGGCGAGATCGGGCAGGCGCTGGTACAGGGACTCAAGGCGCGCAACGGTTATCGGATCGTCACTGCCGACCTGGCCCCGCTGCCGGATGCGATCAAGGATCTGCCCGCTGAACATATTCAAGGCGACCTGGTTAACCGCATCAAGCAATTCTACGATTACGACTTCGACATTATCTATCACCTGGCTGCCTCGCTCTCGTCGAAGGCGGAGGTGGCCACCGAAGAGGCGCACCGCATCAATGTGGAAGGCACGATGCAGTTGCTGATGCTGGCGGCTTACAAATCGGAGAAGTATAAAAAGTCGGTCAAGTTCCTTTTCCCAAGTTCGATCGCGGCGTATGGCATGCCCGACCGTGAAACGAAAAAATCAGCGGGGACCGTGAAAGAGGAAGATTGGGATTTCCCACACACGATGTACGGCTGCAATAAACTGTACTGCGAAAAATTGGGCATGTATTACAGCATGTTCAACGGCCAGCGTCACCTCGACCCGAACCCGCCCACCATGCTCGACTTCCGCGCCATCCGTTTCCCCGGGCTGATCTCGGCGTTCACCCTGCCCTCCGGCGGGACCAGCGACTATGGCCCGGAGATGCTCCACGCCGCGGCGCAAGGCAAACCGTATTCGTGCTTCGTCCGCGAGGATACAAAGATCTCCTTCATGGCCATGCCGGATGCGATCAAGTCGCTGTTGATGTTGACGGACGTGCCGCGCTCGGACCTGACCCGGCAGGTGTACAACATCGCAGCCTTTGCCATCACCGCAGGCGAATTCCGCGACCGGGCTGTGAAAGCCTTCCCCGGTGCGAAGATCACCTTCGACGCGAATCCCCGCCGCCAGGGCATCGTGGACTCGTGGCCCGAAGACGTGGACGATACCCACGCCCGCGCCGACTGGGGCTGGAAACCGGACTACGACGTGGACAAGTTCTTCGATCAATACTTCCTGCCGGAGATCCGCAAGCGGTATGGGAAGTAGAGAGTAGAGAACAGAGAGTAGTAAAAAGTGAGACCGCCGAAAGGCGGTCTCTGATTTTTGTATCGGAGTGCAGGCTTCAGCCTGCGCTAGCGACCTAAAGGTCGCACTCCAACTTACATCTCCAAAATCTGTTCGCGTTCCGGGCCGAGCGAAACCAGTTTGATCGGCGTCTCGGCCAGCGACGCGATGCGCTCGAGATATTTCTTCGCATTCTTCGGCAGGTCTTTCCACTTGCGGATGTGGGTGACATCCTCCGTCCAACCCGGCATCTCTTCGTAGACCGGGGTGCACGCGCTGAGACCATCCGCGCCGCCGGGCAGGTCGTTGACCAGCGTATTGTTCACCATGTAGCCGGTGCACAGTTGCAGTTTCTCGATGCCGGAGAGAATGTCCAGTTTGGTGATGATTAACTCGGTCAGGCCATTGATGCGCACAGCGTAGCGCAACAACACGCCGTCCAGCCAGCCCACACGGCGCGGACGCCCGGTGGTGGTGCCGAATTCGTCCCACGGGTTCGCGCCGGTCCCGCGCAGGCGTTCGGCCATCTCACCCTGCAACTCGGTGGGGAAGGGGCCGGAGCCGACGCGCGTCTGGAAGGCCTTGGTCACGCCGATGACGTGTGCATCGCGGGCGGCTGTCACGCCGAGGCCGAGACCGCTGAAAGCCGCCGAAGCGAGCGTTGTGGAGCTGGTCACGAAAGGATAGGTGCCGTGGTCAATGTCGAGCAGAGTCCCTTGTGCGCCCTCCGCCAGCACCGACTGTCCCTGCTTGAGGGCCAGGTGCAATTCGCCCGAAACATCCTTGATGTAGAGCGCGAGCCGCGAGGTCTGGTTTAGGTACGAATCGATCTCGGCATCCACTTCCAGTTCATGCGCGCCGAGCATCTTCAATGTCCGGTTGGCATCTTCGAGATGGGCGCGCAGGCGGTCGCTGAAATCGGGGGCGAGCAGGTCCGCGAGGCGGAGTCCGCGGCGGGCGGCCTTGTCTGTGTAGGCCGGGCCGATGCCGCGCCCGGTCGTGCCGATCTTGCCTTTGCCGCGCGAGGCCTCGAGAGCCTGGTCCATGGCGCGGTGGGCGGGCGTGATCAGGTGCGCCGCCGGTGAAATGTGCAGTCGCTGCGGAGCGATGGAGACGCCCGCCCCGCGCAAGCCGGACATTTCGTCCAGCAGTTTGTGCGGATTGATCACCATGCCGTTGCCCAGCACCGCCACCGTGTGCGGGTGGACGATGCCGGAAGGCACCAGATGTAGTTTGAAGATTTTGCTTCCAACGGTGACGGTATGCCCTGCGTTATCCCCTCCGTTATAGCGGGCAACATAATCGGCGCTTGCGGCCAGATAGTCAACGATTCTTCCCTTCCCCTCATCTCCCCACTGGACACCAACAATGATATTAAGTGGCATAAGACATCCTCCGTGGAAATTATATCAGACGGGGGAGGATGGCCGCCGGCGCCGATCACCTGGTCTTCGGCCGCCTCGCCAGCACTCGGATCAATGTGACGCTGTCGTGCTCCTCGTCGCCGGCCAGGAATTCCGCGCGGATTTTGGGGAGCGCCTTCTGAAATGCGGCCTGGTCACGCTCCAGCACGCGGATCTCCACTTCGCTGAAATTGGCTTCGAATACGCGGCGGTAGTCGCGTAAACGGTAGCGGTTCAGGTTGCTGGTCGGATTCAGCCAACCCTTCCAGATCTGCTCAGAATAGGTCAGCATTTGGAAAGGCAGTTTGAAATAATGATCGCGCAGATCCACAAAGTGGATTTGAATGCCCTCGGGGTTGGTCAATGCCGCCAATGCGGCGGTGAGACCGGGGACATCCCCGAGGTGCTCGAATACGGATGTGCTGATTACAATGTCGAACGGCTCGATGCCGCTTTTTGCCACCGCATTCAGATCATCGTGGATCAAGGTGATGAATTCGTTGACGGTCCGCGTTACGCCTTGTTCGAGGCGAAAATACTGCGGGTACAATTCCAGCAGCTTTGCGTTGCGGCGATCATCCGGCGGGGCGAATCGGTCGAGCAGGACGACATGCCCTGCCCCGGCCTGCAGGAGTTCTGCTCCGATCGCAAAGTTGCCGCCATAACCAAAGACCAAAACGCGCTTACCCCTCAGCGAATCGCCGGATTCGCCAAGGGTCTCGACATAACGCGCCACTGCCCCGGCCGGATCGCGGGTTTCCATACCGGGACGGATGATCAAGCTGCGGCGTAGGAGGAAGCGGGTCACCGGCTCGGGCAGAAAATGTCGGATGATGCGGAGGGTCAAATAGCGAAGGTTCACAAGTCACCTGATTTATAGTTTATGGAATTGGCAGGTCACATTCCATCGGGGTCTTGCGTGGAATGAGCACCTGTATGCGGAAATCGGCGTACGTTTTATCGGGTTCGTAATAACACAACACCGCCGAGGAGACCCATTTTACCCATGCATCGTTCTCCTCCCCAAAGATCGCCTCCTGCCCCTTGACCGGGATGCGCAATGGGTCGCTGATGATGAGCGCAAAGCGATGCGCCTCGAGGTCTGCGTAAAATTGACTGAAGACCGTCACGGCCGAGTCGGTCATGGCGCGATCCATCAGGAATTTTTTTTCGTAGTCTGGAACCAACGGAGCTTCGATAAAGCCAAAGGTCAGGAGCTGGCGCTGGTCCATGAATAGGATCTCGCCGGGACCGGCATAATTGATGCGCAGCTGCAGATTTGTCAGCGCATCTTCGATCAGCGCGGTTGTCGGCAACAGCCCCAACTCCCGCGGTGATTCGGCGCCGGTCAATAATTTCAAGCTGGGGAAAGCATCGTCGGTGAGCAGCGGGCGCATATTCACAAGCGGGAAGTAGACCGGCAATGCCAGCATCATGATCACAGCGGCCTTCATTGCCAGAGGAAGCCCCGCATCGAACATCCAATGCTCGCCGTGTTTCTCCCAAGCCAGGCCGGCGGTAAAGAGCAGACCGATCAGGAACATGTCCAGGTTGTGCAAGTCTCCACCGCCCCCGATCTTGGTGCTGGCCACCAGGCCAACTACAAGGAATGCGCTCAAGGATCCAAGGATCACCAGCCTTTGCCAGAGATTCATCGGCCAGCGCGATGGACGCGCAAGGAAAATGAGCACAAGGATCAAAGGCAGGGTCGCGATCAGAAGAATTGCCAGAATGCCCGGGCCAAGCGTTTCATTGGGAAAGAGCCGATACCACAACAGCGGTTGATGGCTGAGAGCCTTTGTGCCCTGGCTGACCAGCGCCGTGTGGTCCAACAGCCCGGTGGCCCAATAGAAAACCCCGCCCGAAACGGCGGCGGCTGCCAGCAGCACGGCACGCAGCCAGGCACGGCCGGGCAGGCGCCCATTTTCCAGCGCTGCCGAGACCAGGGTCAACATTGCCACCCACATGGATGGTGCAAAGACCCAGGTGAAGCGGCTGTATGCCGTCGCATATGAGACCAGCGCCAGCAATGGCGTGGCCAGCCACAACGGTTGCCGCCACAACAAGGCCACACAAAACGCGATCAAGATCAGCGGCGTATGGATCGGCCCTTGCCGCAGGAATGCATATCCCCACAACCCCGCCAGGATCCACACCCACAGCGATGCACCGCGCGGGCGGCGGAATATGGCCAGCCCAAGAGCTGCATACGGGATGATGCCCATCAAACCCTGCCACAAGCGCGCCTGCCAGATGGTCAGTCCAGAATAAAGAAAAGCCAGTCCGCCCGTGACTTGCCGCCCCAGATCGAGATATGGAGCAAGCGGGGCATCTTGCGGGTAAATGTATCGTTCGCGCCCGAACAGGATCGAATAATCGTACAGGCGGTTGCCTTCCGACCAACCCAGCGAGAACGGATAGGAAGATACGTCCTGCAGGGGAAATGCGAGCAGCACAGCAGCACCACAGAGCAGGATGCTGGTCAACAGGCTCTTCCAAACGATGGGCTGGCGAGGATCATGCGTCAGCAAAAACGCGCAAAGCAAAACGCATACGGTCCATATCGTGATGCGGACCGCAGGCGCAATAAAAGCAATTCCAACATACGTATATTGGAACAACCAGGGAGTCAACAGAATGGCGGCAAGGATGATCGGCCAGCGCAGCCAGCCGCTGCGTTCCCGCGCGTTCACCACAGGACCCAAAGCGGGCACAACCTTCTCGGGCCGGAGCAAACCCCAAACCAGAGCAACCCAGATCGTCAATGCCCCTGCGCTGAATAAAAAGAATCCCACGCCCCACTTGGGCAGGAAGCCTCCCAACCAATCGCCGGCTCCCCAGGCCACCCCGAAGAAAACGCGGGATGCTTTTAGCAATATGCTTCCAACCGCCAATGCAAACGCCAATTTGACGATCAGAAGAAGGGACTTATTCATGCGCGTACCAGTATCAAAATTTTGCATGAGAGTCGAAGATGCTCAGCTTTCATCCAGGATGGTCAGCAAGTGGCGCGCATACTCCGTATTGGAAAGCTGGCTGGCCAGAAGCGTCAATTGTTCTGCAGAGATATAGCCGCGGCGGTATGCAATTTCCTCCGGCGAGGCGATCATCAATCCCTGACGGCTTTGTACTGCCTGCACAAAGTTTGCCGCCTGTAAAAGCGAATCATGAGTTCCCGCATCCAGCCACGCGACGCCGCGCCCGAGGCGGACGGCTTGCAGTTGACCGCGCTCGAGGTAGACGCGATTCAGATCGGTGATCTCAATCTCGCCGCGCGGCGACGGTTTTAATTCCTCCGCGATCTTCACAACCTGGTTGTCGTAGAAATAGATGCCGGGCACGGCAAAATGAGAGCGCGGGTGTTCCGGCTTTTCCTCAATGGTAAGCACCTGTCCTTTTGCATCGAATTCCACGATGCCGTAGCGGTGAGGGTCCATGACCATGTAGGCAAAGATCAAAGCGCCGTGGGAAAGTTGGGCACTATCCAATAGCAGGGAGCTGAGACCCTGGCCGAAGAAAATATTGTCGCCCAGGATCAAGCAAACCGAATCGTTTCCGATGAACTCGCGGCCAACCAAAAAGGCATCGGCCAGTCCGCGCGGCTCTGCCTGGGCGGCATACTGAAACGAGAGGCCCCATTGGTCGCCGCTGCCGAGCAGGTTGCGGAAATCATCCAGCGAGTCGGGCGTACTGATGACAAGGATCTCACGGATCCCCGCCAGCATAAGCATGGACAGCGGATAGTAGATCATCGGCTTATCGTAGACCGGCAGGATCTGTTTGCTGATGGACAGCGTGAGCGGGTAGAGACGTGTGCCTTTTCCGCCAGCCAGGATGATGCCTTTCATGCGTTCTCCTTGTTTGTGCGCCAGGCATAGTTCTTTTGAATCCATTCGCCATACGTGCCTCCGCTCGCCTGCTCCACCCATTTGGGATTGGACAGGTACCATTCCACTGTCTTGCGCAGGCCGGAAGCAAAATCTTCGCGCGGTGCCCACCCCAGTTCCCGGTGCGCCTTTGCGGCATCGATCGCATACCGCTGGTCGTGACCGGGGCGATCGGTAACGAAACGGATGAGTTCGGAATAGGTTTTGAGTCCGTGCCCGCGCAGCGCGGGGTTTTCATCGACGGGGGCGATCTCATCCAGCAGCGCACAGATATTGTGGACAAGGTCGATGTTTTTTTGTTCGTTGCCTGCTCCGATGGTGTAAGTCTCACCGACCTGTCCTGTTTCGAAGGCCAGTTGGAGGGCACGGCAGTGATCTTCCACGTAGATCCAATCGCGCACGTTGGTGCCTTGCCCGTACACGGGAAGCGGTTTCCCTGTGATGGCATTCAAGATCATCAGCGGGATCAGTTTTTCAGGGAATTGATATGGTCCATAGTTGTTGGAGCAATTTGTGATCACGGTTGGGAGGCCGTGGGTGTGGTGATATGCGCGCACAAAATGGTCGCTGGCCGCCTTGGATGCAGAGTACGGCGAGTTGGGCGCATAGGCTGTTGTCTCTGAGAAGAACCCTGTTTCGCCCAGTGAGCCAAACACCTCGTCGGTGGAAACATGCAGGAAGCGGAACGAGTCTTTTTTCGTATCGGGCAGGGCGCGCCAATATTCGCGGGCACACTCGAGCATCACATAGGTGCCGACCACGTTGGTTTGAATGAAGTCGCCTGCGTCCTCGATGGAACGGTCCACGTGTGATTCGGCGGCGAGGTGCAGGATGCCATCGGGCTGGATGCGGGCCAGCAACGAGCTCACCCGCTCACGGTCCGTGATGGAGGCGTGAACGAATTCGTAGGCGGGGTGTTTATCCAGGTCTGCGAGCGAGAGAGGGTTGGCGGCATAGGTCATCTGGTCCAGGTTGATGACGCGGTACGTTCCGCTGGCGATCAGCATGCGGACAAGATTGGCTCCGATGAAGCCGCTTCCCCCGGTCACCAGTACGGTTTTTTGCTTGGGCATACGATGGTCCTGGTCTTTTAGTTCTGTATGCATAGATCGTACACACAGGAGGCAAGGCTGTGCGAGTAGTTGTACCGGTCAACGAGTTTGCCGCTTTCCATTTCGATCTTCAGGATGGCGGATGGGGACAAGCCAATGTAGAGATGATCGCCGAGGAGTTTCATGCCGCGCACGAAGTAGGGCAGGGGGTTCGATGCATGCTTGAAGCCGAGCCGGTTGCGCATGCCGCGCAGGTAGTAGAGTACTTTCTCGGTCGGGGTGACGAGTCTGCGCACTTCGGGGAAGTCAGTGAGCATGATCTCGCGGAGCAGGCGTCCGCTTTTCA
>CAYNQA010000121.1:0-8877 GCA_964399225.1 uncultured Anaerolineaceae bacterium | reverse complement strand
CATCCACGCAGTATTCATAGTTCACTGCGCCCGCGCTGGTATTCCACGACAGACCCGGGTTGCCAGATTGTCCCACCGCCCAGTGGGCCGGTGAGGTCTTTTCGAACACGCCCGGCAAGGCCATCCATTGCGCGTACAAGGTGATATCGGCCGCGAAGTTGTATGCTGCGCCATCGGCGTAAGCCACGGGGCCGCCCGGGGTGGTGCTCCAGCCCGCGAAGGAGTAACCCGTGCGAGTGTAGCCATTAAGCGTCAGGGCGTGCGAGCCGCTGGCCGTCTGCGAGGCAGTCGAGCCGCCATCCGCACCGTTGCCATCGAAGGTGACGGTCGTGTTCAGGTTCAAACTGATGATGACCGGATCGTGGTCGGATGTGCGGAATTCGTTTGGCTCATAGAGTGGTAACACATCCGACTCTTCATCGAATGCGGACTCGCCGGTGTCCTTTACGTCATCGTTGTAGTCGAGAATCGGGTTTTCGTCGGCGTTGATGTGCCATTCCGACACACCAGCTACCTGCGGGGTCAGGCTGGCGTTGGTCAGGGCGTGGTCGAGGTAGCCAAGTTGTCCGTCGAACACGTAGCCGTAGGATGAAGCGCCGCCGAAGAGGTTTACCAGGTCGGTGTATCCGGCATTCTTCAGCGTGGTGATCGGGTCTTCCTTGGCGTAGGAATTCAAATCGCCGATGATGAGGAAGTCGGGGTCGCCGCTGCCGGTTGGGTCTGTAGCAAGCCACGACGCCAGGGCGCTGGCTGCGTTGGTGCGGGTCAGGTTACAGTTGCCCTGCCCGGTGGTGGTATCGTCATCCCCAACGCCGCAGCTGGAGCCCTTGCTCTTGAAGTGATTGACTACGACAGTGAAACGTTTTCCAGTGGCGATCTCCTGGAAGGTTTGCGCCAGGGCTGGGCGGTTGCGAGAGTCGTCAAAGAGCGGATTGACGGTGCTGTCAAGAATGGCATAACTACCAACCGGCGTAACCGTGGCGGTCTTGTAGATGATGCCCACGCGGATGGTGTCGTTGCCGACTACGCCGGTGTCAATGTAATCGTAGCCCGGCATGCTGGCTACGATATCAGCGAGCGGGTCAACGCCGGGCGTGTTTTCCATTTCCATGAAACCGAATACATCGGCATCAATGGCGGAGAGCGCCGCCAGCATTTTGGAGCGCTGGCGCGACAGTTCGGAGGCGCTATCGGCGCCACGGCAATCGGCAGTGAAGAGCGGACCGCAGGGACCGGAGCTGGTTGAAGATGTGGTGTCGAGCGTCAGGAAGAAGTTGAGTACATTGAAACTGGCAACTTTCAATCGGCCGCTCGCGGCAGGAACGGCCGGGCGCGGGTTGGCCGGGCTGAACGTGTAGGAATAACCATTCACGGGGCGGATGCGCCAGGCGCTGGCGTACCAATCGAGCACGCCGGTCATGCCGGTGATCGTATCGCCGCCGCGGAAGTAGTTGCTCGTGCTTAAACCGGGGGTGGGATAGAAGTAGGCGGTGTTCGGCACGTCAATGGGGCGGTTCTGGCGGTTGTCCATGTCATCGAGAACGATCATGCGTTTCGCAAATTCGATCTGGTGATCAATGTAACCGGATGCACTTGGAACACTAACCGCAGTGAAGGTATGCATACGCCCCCCCGCGGTCAATTCCACCTGCCCGTAGCGCGCCAGTTCAAAATATTCGCTGACGTAGAGCGTGGCTGGGAAGTTTGCCAGCATGCCTTCGAATTGCTCATAATAGGCATTGATGACGGTGGTGGCCGCCGCCAGGTCGCCGGAGGGAACGCCGGGCACCGGCAAGGTGATGCTCGCAGCCGTGGGCAATGAATTGCCGGTAGATACAACAACCACGCTCCCCACTGTGGTAGCCGTAATCTCGGTCATGCCGTTGAATTCACTAACAGCGCCAGTCACCTGCACTTTATCTCCCACGGAGACCGCAGTCGGACAGGTGTTGCAGTAGATAAACAGACCCTCTGATGTCGCAGAGTTTACATCTGCATCGGCATCTTCTTCTTGAACATAGAAACCGAGGATCTGCCCAGTGCCCTGGGTTTGATAATCGCCCACCACGATCGCCTCAACCGTGACCGTGGAACCAGCCACCGGGCTTGTGGAACCGCTGCCCTGGATGTCATGGATCTTGGTGGTCGAGATATCGTCATTGGTGATCGTGCCCAAACCCTGACCGTCTGAAACAGTCACACCGGTGCCGGTCACGTTGGTCACATTGACGAAGAACGTCTCATTGGATTCGCCGTTTGTGTCGCCGTTCACTGTGACGTTGAAGTTGTATGAGGTGTTGCCCGCCGCGATCGTCTGGCTGGTGAGCGAATTCAAGACATAGTCGTTATCCGCGGTTGTGGCCGTATTATTTTGCGTGGCGATGTCAAAGGTCACGCCGCCAGCCGGGGCTGCTGAAGACAGGTTAACCGTGAACGTGAATGTGGTCGTGCCCGAGTTTCCTTCGGCCAGTGTCACATCGTTGACGGAGAGTAACGGACCGGATGTGCAGACGTTGAAAGTGGATGATGTGTTGCGCGGAGAGGCTGCAGCAGCGGAAAAATCCGAAGGATTGCTATCTGTTTCCGTACATCCATTCGTTCCGCGAAAAACCGCATTTGCTGTGGAAGGTGCAGCTGTGGGGCCGGTGCCCTCATACATGGTAGTCGATGTTCCATACCCAACCAGGTCAATGATCAGAGCCAATTGTCCGGCCGAGCATGGGGTAGGTGTCACTGTGGATCCGCAGGACAGTGCGGTGGTTCCATTAACGAGTGCGACCTTGCCTGCTGTTGCGCTCATTAGGGTTGTGCCAGTCGCATCCGCCGTGGGGATGGTATTGGTGCCGTTTGCGCTGAATCCGCCGGCTACCAGATAGTATTGCCCCGGCTGAAGCGTTCCGCTGAGTGTGGCAACCACTGCATTGAAACTTCCTGTAGCACTGGCATATTGAATACTGAGTCCACTCAAGGATACCGGCGATGAGCCGCGGTTGAATACCTCGATGTAATCATTTTTATATGTGGAGCACCCTGCTGTACTACAGCCTGCGCCTCCGTATACCTGACTGATAACAAGATCGGCTGAAATGGCTTGCGCTTGTCTTACCCCGCCTGGCGCAAGGGCCAACATGATCGCCAAAACGGCGATGAGTGAAATCACCCTGCTGATTTTATTTTGCATTGGTTACTCCTCGAAAAAATGAAATTGTGGATGGTTTTTTACAAAATGCTGCTGACAGCATTTTATCTGCTAGAAAAAACACGGACAATATGACAATGTCACTTGTTTGACGTCATATGTAATATTTGCATGTCATTCCAACCCGGACACGCGGTATTCCACCTCCACGTTGGACTGGATGAACTTGCCGTGTTGGATCTCCATCCCCAGACCCGGATCTGACTCCGCCCCGGCCTGCCGCGCCTTTGCCATCAGTCTCTGCGGCTGAAAGGCCGCCGGTGCTTCTTCGTCGAATGTATTTTCATTGAATGAATAAACGCCCAATAACCTGACCCCCAATGTATCTGCCACCCCTTTTGCCTTCGCCTTCGCCGTCTCGATCGCGGACCTTAACAATTGCTCTTTCGTAGTCTCATCTTCATACCGCCAGGCAATCCGTTCGAGGATGGTGTTCTTTTGTGTCCCGACGATATCGATCAAAAGCGGGAGCCGCTCCAGAGTCGCGATGTGGATGCGCAGGCGGTAGATGGCGCTGGAGGACTTGAGCAACGCCCCGCTTGATGTCTCCACGTGGACGCCTTGCAAGTGGACATCCTTTGCGTTGACTCCTGCGCGGGTCAGTTCGTCTACAAGGGCGCTGACCTCTTTCGCCTTATTCAGGGCTTCGTTCCCGCTGACGACCGACGAGCCGCGCACAGTTACAAAGAGATCCGCGTGGCTGGCGTAAATTTCTTTGCGCACGTTCGCGCTGACGTGAATTGTGTCGGGTTTTGTTTCCAAGAAGGCTCCGGGGAATGTGCCAAGTATACCCGCGTTTTTATTTCGCTGGATGAAATTCGCAGTTATAATTTTACCCATGAAACAGGGCACCTTCGAACTCTCGATCTTCATCCGCTCGAATCTGGAGACCACCCTGGGGTTGGTTTCCGAATTTTCACTCCATCATAATTTTCACCCATTGATCGTGAAAGTGGACCAGATTGCCAACCCGCCCGCGGGGGTGCTGAAGCGCTATTTCATCACCGATCAATTGCAGTGGGGGGTGTTTCGTTTCAAGATCCGTTATCGTGCAGATATCCTGTCAATTACGGCAAACGCGGTGCACACAGAGGCATATCAGTCGCCTGGAACTACCGTGGATAACCTGACGACTGTCACTCCCTCCGATGGCGGTGTGACCTTGCACGAGCGGGTCATCCTCACGGCACCTGACCTATTGTTTGGATATGCTTTTGGACAGGCGAAAACAGCGCATTCCGAAATGCTTCAAAAGATCAAGGCCTACCTCGAAAAATAAAAAGAGCGCCAGAGAATCCTCTGGCGCTCTTCATTTTAGCGTGCTCTCCAGCCAGCGCAATTTCAGCCAGTGGTTCGCATCGGGACGTGCCCAGGGGTGGTGCCGGCGGACCCGTTCCAGCGCCGCTTCTGCGGTGATCCCCTCGAGCAGCATGAGAACGGCGCAACAGATCGTAGCCGAGCGATTCATGCCAGCCACGCAGTGCACCAGCACCCGCTTGCCTGCCAGCAGGCGCTCGATCACCCAGACCGATTCTCGTGTGATCTCATCCACGCCCATGCCAAAGCGGCCTTCCCCCTTGTGCGACCAGCGGTCGCGGCCATCCAGCGAATGTTGAGCCATGACCCAGACGCTCGGTTCCTCGCCCAGGTTGAGCACGGCATCCACTTGCGGGCGGGTATCGGTCTGTTTATCGAGGCCGCCGATGAAGAGACGGCGATGATGCGCGTTTCCTCGGAGTTTGATCGTAACCGGGTCGCCGCCAAATTTTTGGTAGATACTTTTCGTGTCGGGCACGAGACGTTCCGTCATAATCGGCGGCGAAGACCAATCGCGTGTCATAACGACCGGGTGCGCCTTGCCCTCACATGCCTCTTCCTCCACGCGTTGGGCAAAGAAACGCAGGTCGGCTTCGTCGGGTGCGCTGTGTAAAAGCAGGAAATAAACAAGCGGTTCCGCGACCGGGCGAAACGCGAAGATGTCGCGAATATCACGTACCTCGTGATCGTGCGGAACAGTCTCGAGGTTTTGGAAAAGGCCGCTCATGAATAGATTCTTGATGCCTGAAAACCGCAGGCGCTTGGGCAGGGTGTGACCTTCGAGCCGTTCGTATAGAACATCCCCTTCGAGCAGCAACAGTGACGGGCGGTCTGGCGTGAACCCGAGGAATTCGATAACAAGGTCCTGCCTCTTCCCTTTTTTTTCCAGGCGAATTGAATCAAGCCGGGCTCCTTGCAGGAACTCGGCGCCTGGAATCTGTATGATGCGGGAGTGAGATGCAGACTGCTTCATAAAAGCAATGATTTTGTCGTGCGATCGCCTGGGGATGGGTTGTTTTAGGTCACTGTCAATCTTGTTTGCGGATATTTCTCGTGCCGCTTTTCCACGATCACTCGGCGGGTGCGGTCCACCATGTCCCAGACCTCGGTAAAGGAGTTGTAGAGCGGAGCAAGGCCGAGACGGATGTTATCCGGCGCGCGGAAATCGGGGATGACCTTCATCTCTTCGATCAGCGCACGGTTGATGCGATAGGCATCCGCGTGGCGGAGGCTGACGTGCGATCCGCGCCGATCCGCTTCACGCGGGGACCCGATGCGGAATCCCAGCGGGACGAGGATCTCGTCGGCGAGCGCGATCAGGTATCCCGTCAGCGCGATCGATTTGCGGCGGAGTGAGTCCATGCCGGCATCCAGAAGGGGTTCGAGAGCGGATTCCATTGTCAGCATGGAAAGCATCGGTTGTGTGCCGACGAGGAAGCGGTCGACGCCGGGTGCGGGCTCGAATTGGAGTCCGAAATCGAAGGGTTTGTTTTGGCCCCACCAACCCCAGATGGGCGAGGTGAGCTTTTCCTGGATCCTTTTGTTGACGTAGAGGAAGGCGGGCGCGCCCGGACCGCCGTTGAGGTATTTGTAAGTGCAGCCGATCGCAAGGTCCACATTGCAGGCATCGAGTTGCACCGGCACTGAACCGGCGGAGTGACTCAGGTCCCAAAGCACGAGTGCGCCCTTGCTGTGCGCGAGGTCGGTGATGGCACGCATGTCATACAGGTAGCCGCTCTTGAACAGGACGTGCGAGAGGGTGACGAGGGCTGTGTCTTCATTAATCGCGGATTCGAGCGCGGCGAGATCTGGTGTGAGTTCGCCGTCCTGGGAACCGATCACCACGATCTCATGACGGTTGCCGAAGGTGTTTGCGCACCCTTGCAAAATGTAGAGGTCGGAAGGGAAGTTCATCGCGTCGCTGATGATGCGTTTGCGATCGGGTAGGTGGGTCAGCGCAGCCATGACAAGTTTGTAGAGGTTCATCGAAGTCGTGTCGCTGACGACGACTTGGCCCGGCGCTGCGCCGATCAGTTTGCCGATCTTATCGCCGACGCGAGCGGGTGCCTCCCACCAGCCTTTGTTCCAGCCGCGGATGAGGTCATCGCCCCACTCGCTTTCCACAAGTTGACGTGCGCGTTCGATCGCTGCCTTTGGCAGACGGCCGAGCGAATTGCCATCCAGATAAAGCAACTCGGGATCGCTGATGATAAATCTGTCGCGAAAGGATGCCAGTGGATCCTGCTTGTCGAGTTCGAGGGCGTGCGAGCGGGAGATGTCGGTCATAAGTTTCCTTCTGTCAATGAGGCTCACGATCTATTTTTCAATTTTATTTGATAAAGGTTCGTTGCTTGAAGAATGGTTTTGGTTCTTTTCGATCTTGCTCATCGCATATTCGGCCAGGGCAGTGATGGTCAATGACGGATTGACTCCGGGATTGGCAGGCATGATCGAGCCGTCAACAACATAGATGCCGGGGTAATTAAAAACTTCATAATTCAAGTCGATCACCCCTTCCGAGTCGTTGTTGCCGAAGGGGATGCCGCCCATGAAATGAGCAGTGGTCGGGAAGTTGAAGAGACTGTCGGTAAAAGCGGTGTGCGGGCTTCCGTCCACTTTTTTTGCAAAGGAGCGGGTTACCTGGCTGGCAAGTTTCAGTTCGCTGGCGATGTGTTCCTTCTCCGGGCGGAGCACGAGGCCCATGCGGCCAAGGGTGAAGAAACTGCGGCCAAGGCGGACGCGGGTCAGGTTTTCTTCGGTCTGCATGACCAGCAGGATCGTGATGTAACGCGCCCAATTTGCGAAGAACTTGTCATACAGGAAATCGAAGGGATGGCGGATGATCTCCCAAAGAGTTTTGAAGATGCGGGCAGGTATGCTCCTGGCACCGTCGATGAGCGGTGCGGTCAACACGCGGATAAACGATGACCCCTCGGAGTAGCGGACCGGCTCGACATACGTAACCTCATCGGCGCGAAAGATCGAAGAGATCGCAATACCCTTCGAGTAATCCACATCTTTGCCGCGGGCGATCACACCCAGGATGTTCTCGCTGTTCGTGCGGACGCGGTTGCCAAGAGTGGAGGAGATGCGCTTGAGGGATTGGGTCACATCGCGGCAGCGGAAGAGCAATTCCATCGTCCCGAGCGACCCGGCAGAAACGACCACGTTGCGGGCGCGGATATGCTTCTCAGGTTTGTGCAGAGAGGTCGAGGATGAATAAACAACATCGTAGCGCGCCCCGTCTGCCTGTCCAGCCGGAAGCGGACGGATGTCGCGTGCTTTCACCTCGGGGATGACCTTTGCGCCATTCTTTTCCGCAAAGTAGAGATAATTCTTCATCATGGTGTTCTTGGCGTTGTAGCGGCAGCCAACCATGCATCCGCCGCAGAAGATGCAGCCGGCTCGATCTGGTCCTGCTCCGCCAAAGAAGGGATCGGGAACAGTCTTGTTCGGTTCGCCAAAGAAGACACCTACCGGCAGTGGGCGGAAAGATTCCCCATGACCCAACTCCTCCGCGATCTCCTTGCAGACTTCATCCGCCTTGAACAGCCGCGGATTCTGTGCAACGCCCAACATTTTTCGGGCGGTATCGTAGTGCGGACGCAGCACTGTCTTCCAATCATTCAGATGACTCCAGGACGGGTGCGCGAAGAGACGCTCGTCGGGCTCGATCAAGACGTTGCCATACACAAGGCTTCCGCCTCCCACTCCGCTTCCGTGCAGGGCAAGCACGCCGTTCATGAACGTCATTTCGAAAAAGCCGAAGAACCGCATGGCGGGAAGCCAAAGATATTTGGGCAGATTCCAATTTGTTTTTGGGAAATCCTTATCCTCGAATCGTTTTCCGCGTTCCAATACGAGAACCGAGTAACCTTTTTCGGTCAAACGCATGGCCGAAACGCTGCCCCCAAATCCCGAACCGATGATCACAAAATCATATACCTGTTCCATCTTGTGTGCCCTCCGCGCGATTTAGGATGATTATAAACCAACCGGTAAACCGCCTCTTGATTTTTATTTCAAACGGCCTAGAATGAATATTGAACAACGGGGACATTGCTTGCTACGGCGACGCAGATTGGTCAGCGCATTTTCAAAGACCACAGGAGTTGACCATGAAACGCTCGACACTTCCTTTGCTTGCCTGCCCGACTTGTAGAGGCGCGCTCGATTTTTCTGGCACGGATGAAAACCCGCTTCGATCTGGACGTTTGGCCTGTGCGCGCTGTTCGACGGCTTATCCCATCGTGGACGGGATCCCGCGCTTCGTCCAGGCTGAGGCGTTGACGGGCTTCAACAAACGTTTCTCGCGCGCCTACGATCTGTTCGCCTGGGGCTATCGCGCCTTCATCAAAATC
>CAYNQA010000120.1:0-8915 GCA_964399225.1 uncultured Anaerolineaceae bacterium | reverse complement strand
TGTGTTTAAGGTAAAGCCCAGACTTTGAAATTGGCGATGCGCACTTCGTTGATCTCGCTTTGTTTGCCGCCAGCCCGGCCAAAGATCAAACCCACGCCGCCGCTGAAGAATTCGGGTTTGTCGAGCGTGTCCTCTTTCATCAACTTCCCGTTGACGTAGAAACGCATGGCGTTCCCGAAGCGCTCCAGCCGCAGATGCTGTACCACTCCTTGCGAGGCGTGCGGGTAATTGCACAGCGGGTACAGGCTGACCGAGAAGTCGCTGGTGCTGTCGAGGTAGCCGCAATTGGCCGAGCCGCTGATCATCGCCGCGTAGTAATGCGCCCCGCCGTCGCGGACGCTGTACGCAAACCCGCAGCTGATCGCCGAGCCGTACCCGATGCAGTCCAGTTCCGCCGCGAACTCGCCGAGCGTCTGTCCGCTTTCCCAGACGAAGAAGCTGTCCCACGGCAGGTAGATCACGGCGATCCCGTCATCGAACGAAAGTTTGTGGTCGCCGATGTTCTTGTTGAGAAAAGAACTGCCCTCCGCCAGGCCATCTTCAAAGACCAGTTTCGCGTTCTGCAGGCGCGCTTGATGATCCGCTTCGGCCTGCGCCTGCTCTGCCGCTTGCGTCGAAGCGTTTGCGCTGGTGATGGCGTCTTGCGTCTCTGCCTCGCGCAGGCTGGCTTGTCCCTCATCCGAGTTGGACCAGTTCACGAACAGCATGAATGCCCCGCACAGGAAAATAAAAACGCCGGCAACTCCTAAAATGATCTTGCGGTTCTTTGTCATCCGTAAATCTCCCTATTTGATCTTGCGTTTCATTTCCTGGATCTGTTGCTCGCTCATGGCGGGCACGTCCTCGCGCCGTTCGATGCCGAGCGCTTTGCGCTGCGCCTCGCGCCACATTTCCAGCCGCGCCGTCACCTGCGATTCATAGCCTTCTTGCGATGGGGCATAGAAGTAGGTGCCGAGCAGACGCTTTGGCAAATATTGCTGGGGCGTAAAGTGCCCCTCATGGTCGTGCGGGTAAACGTAATCCTTGCCGTGTCCGAGCGCGACGGCGTCGCGGTTGCCGTCCATCAGGTGGCGCGGCACAGAGACCTGTCCCTCCTCTTCGATCTTCTTCATCGCTTTAAAATACGCCCCGGCGCTGTTCGATTTGGGCGCAGTGGCGAGATACAAGGTCGCTTCGACGATCGGGTAGATGCCCTCGGGCAGGCCGATGAACTCAAAGGCCTGCGCGGCCGAAGAAGCCACCACCAGTCCCATCGGGTCGGCGAGGCCGATGTCTTCGCCCGCGAGGATGATCAATCTTCGCACGATGAATTTCGGGTCTTCTCCGGCGTAGAGCATTTTCGCCAGCCAGTAGAGCGCGGCGTCGGGGTCGCTTCCGCGCACGGACTTGATGAACGCGCTGACCGTGTCGTAGTGCGCATCGCCGTCCTTGTCGTAGAGCACTGCGCGGCGCTGGATCGATTCCTGCGCCACGTCGAGCGTGATGTGGATGACTCCGTCCGCGCCGGGCGGGGTGGATTCGACCGCCAGCTCGAGGGCGTTGAGCGCGTTGCGCGCATCCCCGGTGGCGATCTCCGCGAGGTGGTCACCCGCTGCGGGGTCGAGCAGGATGCGGCGCTCGCCATAGCCGCGCTCCTTGTCGGTCAACGCGCGTTCGAGCAGCAGGCGTGTCTCCGTCTGGTTCAAATTCCGCAATTGAAACACGCGCGAGCGTGAGATCAAGGCGCTGATGACTTCGAAATAGGGGTTCTCGGTCGTTGCGCCGATCAACGTGACGGTGCCGTTCTCCACGTGCGGCAGGAGCGCATCTTGCTGGGCTTTGTTCCAGCGATGCACCTCGTCCACGAAGAGGATGGTGCGCTCGTTGTGCAGGCGGCGGCGCTCCAGCGACTCGGCTACCACTTCGCGCAATTCGGCTTTGCCCGCCAGGATCGCAGAGATGGTCACGAAGCGGCTCTTGGTGCGGTTGGCGATGATCTGGGCCAGCGTGGTCTTGCCCGAACCGGGCGGTCCCCACAAAATGATGGACGAGAACAGGCGGTCCGATTCGATGGCGCGGCGCAAGAGCTTGCCTTCGCCGATGATGTGTTCCTGTCCCACGAATTCATCGAGGGTACGCGGGCGCATGCGCGCAGCCAGGGGCGCTTCGCTTTTCATGCGTTCCTGCATGGCATGGTCGAATAGGTCGGTCATGGAGGGAATTATATAATACCCGTGGTCAAAAAATGCGCCGATTTAAAAAGCGCATTTGATTGATCCTATGCGGGGTAGAGGGGGATTACCCGGACAGACGGCTGAGCAGGTGCGGCAGTTCGCTGAGCGTGCCCACGCTCGCATCAGGCGTGACGTGAGAGCGGGCGGCGCCGTTGCCGGCCCTGCGCGTGATCCAAATGGAGTAGATGCCGAGTCCCTGTGCGCCGGCGATGTCGGCTTCGAGGCTGTCACCGACCATGGCGATGTTCGCGGCGGGGATGTTCCAGTGCGCCAGCGCAAGTTCGAAGATGCGCGGATGCGGTTTGCGATACGAGCAGGCTGCCGAGGTCAGAATGAAATCAAAGAACGGTTCGATGCCAAAACGATCGGTGAGTTGGAACACATCCTGGTTGTCGCCGGCATTCGAGACCAGCCCAAGGCGGTAGCCGCCGGCTTCAAGCGCGCGCAGCATGAGCATGGCATCTTCTTCCAATTGCCAGTTGGGCTGGGTGTGCGCGTAGAACGAATCGAGTGCGCGGCGGATGATGGCCGGGTCCACGTTGGGATAACCGTGTTCCGCCAGCATATCGCGCAGGACGATGCTGTAGGTCGTTTCGAAGAGGTCCTGGTCGCGGCGCGTAAAGTAGCGGTCCAGGTGGTAGCGCACCGTTTTGGGCAGTTCGGCCTGATCGAGCGTGAAGCCGTGTTCCAACAGGGAATCGGCCAGCGCCTGATATCCGCGGTCGAGGATCGGCCCCCAGGGAGCGTGCGAAAACATCAGGGTTCCCCCCAGGTCGAAGAGGACGGCGCGTATGAAAGGCGAGTTGGTCATGTGCCCCCGATTTTCCTCGTGATCGTGATTAAGCACAGAGGGAAATCAGTCCTTGCTTGCCGGCCCTTCGTGCTGGGCGGGCAGGCTGCTGCGGATGTGCACGATGGCGGAAAGGAAGGCCAGTGCGGTGATGATGTAGCCGGCGATATAAGCGAGCGCGGAAAAAAGATCGAACGCATAGTAGATGTTTTCTGCCACATTGTCTAAGCCGCCCATCCAGGAGTAGATGTTGATGCTGTCGGCAAAGGCGAATGCGATCAGTCCCCACCATGGACGTCCGAGGTAGCCGCGGCCAAAGACGAAGAACAGCCAGAGAGCCACGCCACCCTCAAACACGTCGAAGACGGGGTAAAGGACGGAGAGATAAACAGCAGGCAGGGAGAAGCCCTCGCCCAGTCCAGCCGCAACCGCCCACTTGGTCAGGCCGAGGGCGAGCAGGGCGGTTCCCGCAATGTAGGCGAGGTAGTTAATGCTCCCGTGGTTATTTTTCCAGTAGATGAGACGGATCTGGTAGTAGAGTGACAGCCCAAAAAAGATGTAACCGAGCACCCAGCATGCATCGATCCCTGTAAATTCGGGATAGGTCTCATACCAGTAAAAATGATCGTAGATGTAGCCCAGCAATTCCCCGCCGGTCCAGCACCACCAGCCGATGCTGAACGTGAACCAGATGCGATAAGGGGGTTCGTTCGGTTTGAACTGACGCGCCAGAATGCTCGCAAGGATGGCGGCCGCCATGGCAGGGAGAAAGACCAGCGTATCGCCGATCTTGTCGTTGAAGTAATCGGATTGAGGCGTGAACGGCTCGAAGTAATAGACCCATCCATAGACACCAAAGAAGATCGCGCCAAGAATTGCTGCGGCGATTAAATAAGCTGGGCGCTTTTGCGGAGTTGCAGAAGGGTTGGCTAGAGATTCCATGGGTTGCCTTTGTGACTATGAAAATGAGGCCGGTATCAAATGGTGCGCTCCGAGGCCTTCGCGCTCTTCCTGATCCAACTCGTTAAACATTTCTTCCAGAATTCGCTGGGTGAGGTAACCACCGATCGCAAAACCCATCTGTGCCCCGATCCCCAGCAGGATGGCGCGATAGGCATGGGCCGTGGCTTCGCTGCCCGGAAAGAAGTGGTTGTCTTCCACACCTTGCGGCTCGATGCGGATGTTCCAGTTCCATGGCCGCACCTGGGTCTGCAACTCGCGCAGCATCATGCTCAGGAACTTTTCACCGGCGATATTCTTGTAGCTGTCGAAGACCGAGCGGCTCCACTGCAGGATCGCCCGCCGCATAACCAGGCAGCGCCCCGACATGCTGCGAGGGTCGATCTCCATGATCTTGGCCTGCCACGGACCGATCTCGCCAAATGGATCGAGGCGCTGGGCCGCCTGCCCGCTTTTCGATAGCATGGCCGATTCAAGCGCCATTGGTTTTCCGCGATGGATGTAGATGAAGCCGAATACTGTATCCGATTGAAAATCCACCAGGCCATTCAGCTTTTCTGCCTGCCACGCACGCAGGCGTTGGTTCCAGGCTTCGAGGCCGGCTCCCTGAACGGAGCCGCGCTTGTGCGATTCGCATGCCAGCCAGGCCAGCCGGCACATGACATCCTCCAGCGGGGTGACATTGATCTGCGGGATTCCCTGCCTGCAAAGCGCTTCGATGTCGTTGGTTGAGATCGACCGATATTCCCCGTCATGTTGCTGAAAAATGCCCACCTGAGCGCCATGGGCAAATGGCAGCAGGATCCGCCCGTTCGAGTTCAAGTCCGCCTCGATCAAGCCGGTGGTTTTCTTATCACGCAGGCGCAGTTGATGAAGGGTCAATGTCTCAGCACTGACATTCTCTTCTGCGTGCCCAAGCGAGGGAAAGGCAATACTCATTGCATTTGCGATTCTACTTGATGCTTACAAGCCAGCCTGATGTGTCATGCTATTGTCACTAACCTGCGCTCTTGAGGTAGATGCCGGTCGGGTCGAGTTCCTCACGCAGGATCCTCAACTCGCGCTCGGTGACCGGTTCGGTAACGCGCACTGTGCCAGCCACTTTCAACTCCCAGCCG
This sequence comes from uncultured Anaerolineaceae bacterium, assembly GCA_964399225.1. Lineage (GTDB taxonomy): Bacteria > Chloroflexota > Anaerolineae > Anaerolineales > Villigracilaceae > Denitrolinea. The sequence goes on along the minus strand of CAYNQA010000120.1, from coordinate 3,834 downwards.
GTGTTGGCCTTGGCATCCTCCACTGTCTTGCCGGGGTGGAGCGCGGTCAACATTAGTTCACCGTTCTCGTCCGGCTCGAGGATGCCGATGTCGGTCACCACGGCTTCCATGCCGCGGCCGCGCAAGCCGATCTTCTGGCGTTCGCCGCCGCCATCCAGCGCGCCGACCGAGGTGCGGAAGTCACAGCGTTCGGGGAATCGGCGCTTCTGATGCGGGGTCATGATGTAACAACGGTTCGCCCAGGCTGCGATCTCCTGCGACCCGCCCGAGCCGGGCAGGCGCACTTTCGGCTTATCGTATTTGCCGATCACCGTGGCGTTGATGTTGCCGTATTTATCGATCTGCGCGCCGCCCATGAATCCCACATCCACGTTGCCGCGTTGCAGGTAGTTCGCAAAGATATCGTACATGCTCACCACCGAAAGAGACCCGCTCACCAATGTTGGGTCACCAATGGATAGCGGCAGGCGTTCGGGCTCCGCGCCGATCACGCCCGCCTCGTAGATCATGACGAGGTTTGGGGCATGGGTGCGTTTGGCAAGGTTGCACGCCAGGTTGGGCTGCCCGACACCGACGAACACAACGTCGCCGTCGCGCAGTAATCGCGCTGCGTTCACGATCATCAGTTCTGCTGAAGAATATTCGGTCATGGTTACTCCAGTGATTTGCTAAATTTCAAGATCAAATCCGCAACTTCATGCGGATGTTCAAGCGGGACGAGATGCCCCGCGTTCGCTATCGCTTCGATCTGGACCTTCGGGTTGGTCCGCCGTACCCGGTCCGCTGCCTGCGCCCAAAACGTATCCGACTGGGCGCCGCGGATGATCAACGTAGGGATTCGCAGTTCGTGGATCTTGCGCCACAGATCCATGTCGCGCCAGATGCCGGTGTAGTAGATGCGCGCTTCCCACTCCGGGGAATAGGCCAGCTCGTAGCCTCCGGCCTCGCGCGGGCGGACGATGCCTTCCACATAAGCCCGCAGACTTTCATCGCTCATGTTACGGAACACATCCCGCCGGCGGTAGGAACGGAATGCCAGTTCGAGGTCATCGAATTCGCGCCGGCGCTTAAGTGCGCCTGCGATGAGCGGATGGACCTTGTATCCGAGGCCCAACGCGCGGGCGATGTTCCACAGGATGATGCGCCGCGGCGGGAATAGAACGGGATCGATCAGCACCATCCCGCGGAAGCGTTGCGGATCGCGCAAGGCGGCCCGCAGGGTGACGATCCCGCCAATGGAATGTCCGACCGCCAGGACAGGCTCTGCCGTCTTTTCGTCGAGAAACCGCAGCAGGTCTTCGGAAAAGGGATGCCATTCGTTGATCTCTTCAGGTTTCGCATCCGGCCAGAGCGGGCGCAGGTGCATCCCGAAGATATGGAAGTGAGGCTGTAAATGTGCAAAGAGAGGCTTGTAACAATTTGGCGGGTAGCCATTGGCATGCAGGAAGTGAAGGCGAAGGGTGGCGCCTCCGCCGAGATCGAAAGAGGGAATCTTCATGGGTAAACAGGTACACACGTACACAGGTACACAAGTCACGTGTATACGTGTCTACCTGTGTACGTGTCTACGTTCTCAATACTTCCCGTAATTGATCGGCTCGCTCATTTGTGGCTTGACCTTGAGTCGTTCTTGCGCGCCAAGTTTTTGCCAGTATTCGTTGCGGTCCTTCACGCCGTAAACCCATTCATCGAGATATTTTTTAACTTCATCCGGCGACTCGCTGATCTTGTCCCAGGCGAGGTAGAACTCGTTGTCGCGGTCGTAGTAGCCTTGCGCGTACGAGGGATGACAGGCGAATGGCACATGGCAAACCGCGCTGACAATGATGCCGGGGATCATGGTGCGGTTCGGGTCGGAGCGGATGACGGACTCATCCACGATCTCTTCGGCGGTGAGGATGACTTTCTTTGCTGCGAAGGCCGCTTCTTTTTGTTCGCCGATGATGCCCCACAGATGCGCGTTGCCGTGCTTGTCCGCGCGCTGGACGTGGACGATGGCAACATCGGGATTCAGCGCGGGCACGGCGATCAGGTCCGGGCCGCCGTAGGGATCGGGGATGCGCTTGATGCGCGGGTTGGCCGCTTCGAGGTCGGATGCACCGGTCTGCTTCATAGGCAGGAAGGGCAGTCCCGATGCGCCGGCCTGCAAACGGGTGATCATCCCGAAGTGGGAATATTCCTCCCACTCCAATTCGCCACGTTCGAGCGCCGCACGGACGAGACGCAGACTGCCCACGCCCGGGTTGCCCATGTATGAAAAGATGACCTTCTTCGCACAGCCTGCCGCGACCATCTGGTCGTAGATCAGGTCGGGGGTGGCGCGGGCAAGCGTGAGGTTCTTCTTGCCCTGGCGGATGATCTCATGCCCGGCCGCGAATGGAATCAGATGCGTGAACCCGGCCGCATAGACCAGGTCGCCGTCGGTGACGAATTTGGAAACAGCTTCAGAGAGGGATGTCAGTTTGGTCATGATTATTTCTTTTGATCCTGCTTGCCTTTGAATTGTGGCTCTTTCTTTTTCTTTTGGTCGTCCTGCCATTTACGGAGCGATCGGAAACGGTCGGCTGCGGGTGGCGGGGCTGCGCGCTTGCGGAAGAAGAACCCGATGATGAAGAGCATCAGCGCGATAAAAAAATAGTCGTAATTCGTCTTCACCCCGACTGCATGCGCGCTGGATGCATCGGAGGCGATGAAGAGGGCGATCAGGGTAATGCCAACGAGATAAAAGAACGTGCCCACGCGGGCGATGAAATCATCCATGTTTATAAGCCATGATCAGTGTGCGTTTGAACGGATAAAAGACCGGGCTGCCTGGTATCGCGGCGCGCAGTTCTGTGCGCAGGGATTGCAGGAAGAGCTCGCTCATCTCTTTGCCGAGCCGCTCGAAGTAGGGAACGAGTGCCGTGCCTGAGATCCATTCCACGACGGCATCTGCATTTTCGAGCACATGCGGATATACCTTCTCGAACACCGTGATCTGCTCCGCGTTCTGATGGAAGAGCAGTTCCGCATACGCATCCACCGTCAGGACGGGAGCATGGCGCACCCAGCCCGCAAGCGCAGACCGGAACGGCTCGCGCCCGGCTGCTTCGCGAATCTTGCGATGCGAAATATGCTCATGATTGGAGGGCATCTGCACGGCGAGTTGTCCGCCGGGCTTCAGGCGGGCGAATAATTTTGGGAACAAGTGTGCATGATCTTCCGACCATTGCAGAGCCGCGTTGGAAAAGATCAGATCCCATTCACCGCTCAAATCGGACTGGTCACCCTGCTCGAAGCGCAAGCCGGGATGGGCGTGTTTCGCAGCCTTTTCGAGCATCTGGTCTGAAGTGTCAATTCCAACCACATCGCTATCAGGCAATGCATCCGCGAGTTTACGGGTCAGTTCGCCGGTGCCGCATCCGAGGTCCACGACCCGCAGGCCCGTCCGGACCTGAACGAGTTTGAGCAGGTCGTCGAAGGGGGCGCTGCGTTCGGCGCTGAATTTGTGGTATTGGTCCGGGTTCCAGGGCATTGAAAAAAAATTGGAGTGCGGCCTTTAGGCCGCTTCTTCAGTATGGCAGGCTAAAGCCTGCGCTCCGTTATTAAGAAACCCCTTCCCCTTATCGGGGAAGGGGTGGTTGGTTACGCTACCTTACTTCTTCTTCGCGACTTTCTTGGCGGTTTTCTTCACGACTTTCTTGACAACTTTCTTGGCCGCCTTCTTGGGCGCAGCCTTCTTGGCGGGTTTCACCAGCGTCTGGATCTGTTCGTGCATGTAGAGCTGGACATAGTAGTAACCGCCGCCGTTCTTGCCGCTCGCGCCGGAGCCTTTCCAGCCGCCGAACGGTTGGA
>CAYNQA010000119.1:0-8948 GCA_964399225.1 uncultured Anaerolineaceae bacterium | reverse complement strand
CGGCATGACCGGTGGCGGCAATGTCGGCTATTTCATCGATGGGCGCACCATCGTCAACATGGACGGGTTGATCAACTCCTACGATTACTTCCTGGCCCTGCAAGCCGGCCGCGCCGACGAATATCTGGCCGGCATCGGCCTGGATTACATTTTTTCCAACCCTGATATTTTGCAGAACGCGCCGTATAATGGGCAATTCAATGAGTGGTCTTTGCTCGTTGCACAGTTCGGTAAAAAAGATTTACTACAATACCAGCCTTGATTTATGAGGTATCCATGAAACGACTGCTACCGCTTCTCGCACTGCTTCTTACTGCTTGCGCCCCAGTGATGGTGCCGGTGCCGCCAAACGAAACCGCCACATCCGTCCCTCCCACAGCCGCACAGCCAACGTCCCTGCCCACAGCGACATCCACCCCGCTCCCAGCCGCCACGGCGACCACCGGCATTACATCCACCTCGTTCATCGACCTGGATAACGACGGCAAGTCTGTTGCTTACGATTTCACCCAGCACCTTTGTGAAGCGGTTTGGATGAATGGCGTCACCACCGGCCTGCCCTGCCCCGGCGACTTGAACCAACTCACCGATGGCTATACCGGCCTGCTCAGCGGCTCCGACCAAGGTTTGGATGCAGCCTTCGCCATGATCCTTAATGTCCCCGGCGGAAATGGCAATGGCGCGATCTTCGGGCGCTTCCCGAAATTCACCGTTGGACCAAACGATGAGTTCCGCACCTCGCTGGCATGCCGCAAAGGCGCTGACTGCTTCGTGGCTTTCACTCTCGGTTACTACGACGCAAAGGGAAAATACCAGGAACCCTTCCCAACCGAAAATTATCGCTTCGGCGTGGAACCGCCCCTCAATTACGTCTGGCCGTTGAGCAGCCTGGCCGGCCAAACTGTGGAGTTCGTCCTGACCGTGCGCAACAAAGCCGACCTCTCCCAAGCATGGGCACTGTGGATCTATCCCCGCATTCTTCGATGAAAAATCAAGCGCCCTGGCCTGTAACTGGAATGCGCCTGATGGTGTTAATCCTAGCGTTATGGAATGGATTGCGACTGAGCACCGCCCTGCTGAACTGGTCTACCCTCGCCGAAATGGCTCCCCAACCAGGCCCGCTCTACATCGCAGGCAGCGCCTCACTCTGGATCCTGGCATGCGCAGCCGTTGCATACGCCATACGCCGCCGAAACGCCCGATCCCAGGCCTTCTACGCCCTGCTCGTTCTCGGCTATTTGATTTGGTGGTGGGCGGACCGCCTGCTCTTTTCACAAACGGAACGACCTAACTGGCCGTTCACGCTCGCCATTACTGTCATTCTCCTGCTCGACACGCTCGCTAACTACCTCAACAAAACCGCGAAAGACTATTTCACGCAAAGAGAGAGCCATGACCAGCAACACTCGAATCAACCAACTCCGTGAACGTAAGGCCAAGTCTCATCTTGGCGGCGGACAAGACCGCATCGACGCACAGCACAAAAAGGGACGCCTCACCGCCCGCGAGCGCCTCGACCTTCTGCTCGATAAAGGCTCCTTCCGCGAAGTGGATCCCTTCGTCGTCCATCGCACCAAAGACTTCGGCCTCGACCAGCAGGTTTTCCCCGGCGACTCGGTAGTGACCGGCTGGGGCACCATTGACGGACGCCTCGTCTACGTCTACTCCCAGGATTTCACCGTGTTGGGCGGCAGCCTTGGTGAAGTCCACGCAGAGAAGATCTGCAAGATCATGGACATGGCCATGAAGAACGGAGCTCCGGTCATCGGCTTGAACGACTCTGGCGGCGCCCGCATCCAGGAAGGCGTTGTAGCCCTGGCCGGCTATGCAGACATTTTCCTGCGCAACACCATGGCAAGCGGTGTGATCCCGCAGATCTCGGCAATCATGGGGCCATGTGCCGGTGGCGCAGTCTACTCCCCTGCCCTCACCGACCTGATCTTCATGGTTCGCGGCTCCTCCTACATGTTCGTGACTGGACCCGATGTGGTCAAAGCTGTGACCCATGAAGAGGTTTCCTTCGAAAATCTCGGCGGCGCAAGCATCCACTCCGAAAAGTCCGGAGTGTGCCATGTGGCCGCAGACTCCGAAGCGGATACACTTTATCTCATCCGTAAATTGCTGGGCTACCTTCCGCAAAATAACATGGAAGACCCGCCCTTCGTGGAAACCGCTGACGACCCCTTGCGCATGGATGAAGCCCTCGATACGATCATCCCAGACGACGCCGGCAAGCCCTACGATATCAAGGAAGCCATCCGCATGATCGTGGACAATGGTGCGTTTTACGAGATCCACGAGAATTTTGCCCAGAATATTGTGGTCGGTTTTGCGCGTCTCGGCGGACATTCGGTTGGCATTGTGGCCAATCAACCAGCCGTGCTGGCAGGCGTGCTCGACATTGATGCATCCGAAAAGGGAGCACGCTTCGTCCGACTGTGCGACTCGTTCAACATCCCCATCATCACCTTTGAAGATGTGCCCGGCTTTCTGCCCGGCACCGTACAGGAACACGGCGGCATCATCCGCTCAGGCGCCAAACTTCTATACGCCTACTGCGAAGCGACTGTACCGAAGTTGACCGTGATCACACGCAAGGCCTATGGCGGCGCATACTGCGTCATGTCCAGCAAGCACATCCGCAGCGACGTGAACCTGGCCTGGCCCACTGCTGAGATCGCCGTCATGGGTCCCGACGGTGCTGTAAATATTGTCTTCCGCAAAGAACTTGATCGCGCCGACGATCCCGTCAAGCGCAAAGCCGAATTAGTGGCCGAGTACCGCGAAAAATTCGCCAACCCCTACGTTGCCGCCGAACGCGGATATCTCGATGATGTGATCGAGCCAAAAGAAACCCGCCCGCGTCTCATCAACGCCCTGGAAATGCTCAGCAACAAGCGCGATTCCAGCCCTGCAAAGAAACACGGGAACATCCCGCTCTAGGTATCAGACCTTCAAGCATCAAGTGCCAGACCGAATTACATCCAAGTCTGGCATAAGGCAAACACGGAGTTTACATGGTCAATAAAGTACTGATCGCCAACCGAGGCGAGATCGCAGTAAGAATTATCCGCGCCTGCCGCGAACTGGGCATTGGAACGGTCGCTGTCTACTCTGAAGCGGATCGGCAGGCCCTGCACGTTCGCTACGCAGACGAGGCTTATTTGCTCGGCCCAGCCCCATCACGCGAATCCTACTTGCGCATGGACAAGATCATGGACATCGCCAAAAAGTCCGGCGCAGATGCGGTCCATCCGGGGTATGGCTTCCTGGCCGAACGCGAAGACTTCGCCGGAGCCTGTGAAGAAGCCGGCATCACGTTCATTGGGCCAAAACCCTCAGCCATTGCCGCCATGGGCGACAAAGCGGTGGCGCGCGCAACCGTCATCAAGGCGGGTGTGCCCGTGGTACCCGGCACAGAAGACGTTGGCAATATGACCAACGAAGACCTGCTTTCCATCGCCCCCAAGATCGGCTTCCCGTTGTTGATCAAAGCAACGGCAGGAGGCGGAGGCAAAGGCATGCGGGAGGTGCGCTCCATCGAGGAGATGCCCGCTCTCCTTATGTCGGCGAGGCGGGAAGCGGAATCCGCGTTCGGCGATGGAAATGTCTATCTCGAAAAACTGGTTGAGGGTGCACGTCACATTGAATTCCAGATCATGGCAGATGGGCACGGCAACGTGATTCATCTTGGTGAGCGCGAGTGCTCCATCCAGCGGCGTCACCAAAAACTCCTTGAGGAATGTCCGTCACCTGCGCTCAACGAAGAATTGCGCGCAAAGATGGGTGCAGTGGCTGTGAAAAGCGCGCAGGCCGTGGATTACGTCAATGCAGGCACGATCGAATTTTTGCTGGATAAGAACGACAACTTCTATTTCCTTGAAATGAACACGCGCCTGCAGGTGGAGCACCCGGTAACAGAAATGGTGACGGGTGTGGACATTGTAAAAGAGCAGATCCGCGTGGCACGCGGACGCGCTTTGAGCTACAAACAGGAAGACATCAAGTGGACCGGAGCAGCCATCGAGTGCCGCATCAATGCCGAGGACCCTTTCAACGGGTTCCTGCCCTCCACCGGGCGCATCGTGCAAAGCATCCAGCCAACCGGGCCTGGCGTGCGTGTGGATACCGGTGTGTATCCCGGCTTCGAGATCACGCCCTACTACGATCCCATGATCGCCAAGTTGATCATCTGGGGCGAGACACGCGCACAGGCTATCATGCGCATGCGCCGGGCACTCGAGGAGTTCCGCATTGTCGGCGTGCGCACGAACATTCCGTTCCACCAGAGCCTGATGGACTCGCATCGCTACATGGGCGGACAGTTCGACACGCGCTTCGTTGAGGAACGCTTCTCGCTCGAGGAAGCCATCGAAAACAAGGAAACCCATCCGGAGATCGCTGTGGCATTTGCCACCCTGGTGGCGCATCAGCAAACCCAGCGCTCCGCTCAGATCGTACGCCGCAATGAGCGCGATGCCAGTAACTGGAAATGGGTCGGACGTTGGGAGCGAATGCACCGATGAAATACATAACCACCCTGGACGGCAAAGAATACACGGTTGAAGTTCTCGACGATCACCGCATCTCCATCAATGGACAGGTGCAGGATATTGACTTCGAATCGGTCAGCGGACAACCGGTCTACTCGCTCATCATTGACGGCAAATCCTACGAGTCCTACGTCTACGAAACAGAAGAGGGCTTGCAAGTCTTAATGCGCGGACAACTCTACAACCTGACGGTGGAAGACGAACGCGAGAAACGCCTGCGCGCTGCAGCAGGAGGAGGCGCCAGCGAGGGCGGCGAGTTCCACTTGAAGGCTCCCATGCCCGGGCTTGTCGTCTCGATCCCTGTGGCCGAGGGCGACAAAGTGGAAAAGGGACAAGTGATCCTGATCCTCGAGTCGATGAAGATGCAGAACGAGTTGAAGTCTCCCAAGGAGGGCACGGTTACACGCATCCGCGTGAAGGCAGGCGAGACGGTGGAACAGAGACAGGCTCTGTTGAGTGTGCAGTAACAATTTGTAAATAAAAAATCCGCCTCACATGAGGCGGATTTTTTATTTATCATAACTTACTTCTCAAACACTTGCTTGGCGCGGGACTTCGTCCCCGCCGAGGACCGACCGAAGGTCTCCCACAATTGTAACAAAAAAGGCCTCCCGCTTAATAGCAGGAGGCCTTCATCAACTTACTTCTCGAACACCCAACGGTCCACTTCGCGGGTCCAATCCACGAGTTCATCCTTCTTGAACCAGAGCGCCACTTCCTTCTCGCCGTTCTCGACCGTGTCGGAGGCGTGGGTCAGGTTACGGCCCACTTCGAGGGCAAAGTCATGGCGGAGTGAGCCGGGCGCGGCCTCGGTGGGACGCGTCGAGCCCATCGTCTGGCGGATGGCGGCCACGGCGTTCGGGCCTTCCCACACCATGGCCATGACTGGCGCAGAGATGATGTACGAGATCAAGCCTTCGTAAAAGCCCTTGCCTTTGTGAATGGCATAATGCGTCTCGGCCAATTCACGGCTAACCGCCATGAATTTCGCGGCCACCAGTCGCAGTCCGCGCCGCTCGAGGCGGGAGATGACTTCACCAACCAGCGCGCGCTGCACGCCATCAGGTTTGACTAATACTAACGATCGTTCCACAGGTTCCTCCAAAAAAGTAGATTCAGAAAAACCAGGTTTCGGTGAGAAACCTGGTTTTGTTCTTTCGGTTATCGCAGCAACTCTTCCGCTTTGGTGTACGCGTCGAGAGCGTCTTGCAAACGGTTGGCGCGCATGTACGCATCGCCGAGTGTCTGCCAGATGGAGACTTCGACCGGGAAGCGATACAACGCCTCCTTCAAGTCGAAGATGATATCCTCAAGCATCTTTCCCTTGCGGATCAATGTGCCATAGGCATGTAACGCATCGGGGATCTTCGCATGAGCGAGATCTTCGCGGGCCTGTTCCAATCCAATGTCGGTCATGGGCGGTAGTATACCACCTCGCGGCGACTTCACACGCTCCATGGCAGGCGCAGGTTGCGGTCGCGGCTCCTTCTTGACCGGAGCAGGTTTCTGCGCTGCAGGCTTGGGCGCAGGGGGCTCTGCCGCCGGGGTCGGGGCAGGCGTTTCAGCACGCGGCGCAGGTTGTTGTTGCGGTGCAGGTTTGGCAAGCTTCGCCGTCTGAGGCGTCTTGGCAGGCTTGGGCGCAGGCGGTTTCGGAGCAGCTTTTACTTCCGGCACCCAATCGGCAGGGCGTGTTGGCTCGGGGGCTTTCTCCTCCACCGGAGGTTCATCTCGTAGCCAACTTGGCAGATCATCCGCCAGCCCAGAGGATGCAGGAGCGGCCGGCGCTTCAGGCTTTGCGGTTTCCTCTTCGAGATCCTTCAACCAGGAAGGAGCCCCCGCATCCGTCGCCGGGACAGCGGGCGCCTCCATCGCAGACGGAGTCCACTCCTGCGCCGGTGCCTCGCTGGCCGACAAAGCATCTTCTTTATCGAGGTTATCCAGCCATGCGCTGGTTGCATCCGCCGAAGTCATAGCCGGCGGCTCGAACGTTGGCGCGGCAGACGCCGGCTCGCTCGACCAGACGGGAGTCTTTTCCTCTTCTGCTTCCAAAGTACGCAGCCAAACACTTGTCTCATCCATGGCAGGCTGCGATGGACGCTCAAACACGCCAGTATCCTCCGAGGAGGCAGGCCAGAGCGGCTCAGCGGCCGGGGCGGCAGTTTCCTGTGCATCGCCGATCGCGCGGGCTTGTTCCACCCACTCGGGCGGCTTCTCAAGGCGGGAGTTCGGGTCAGTGATCAACTCTTCGGCATTGGCACCCTGTTTTGCAGCAAGGCTTTCCAGCCACAGCATGGCGGCATCTTGATCTGCCGAGGAGGTACCCAAATCTCCCAGCCCGGAGGCAGGCGCAGGCGTTGAAGGCGCATCCCCCACAACACGGGCTTGTTCCACCCATTCGGGCGGCTTCTCAAGACGAGCATTCGGGTCGGTGATCAATTCTTCAGCGTTAGCGCCTTGTTTTGCAGCAAGGCTTTCCAGCCACAGCATGGCGGCATCCTGCTCTGCGGCAGATGTGCCCAGGTCACCGAGGCCAGCAGCAGCCGCAGGTGCGGCCGGCGCAGGCGGGACATCGCTTACGGCACGGGCTTGTTCCACCCATTCGGGCGGCTTTTCGAGGCGCGCATTCGGGTCGGTAATCAATTCTTCAGCATTAGCGCCCTGCTTCGCGGCAAGGCTTTCCAGCCACAACATGGCATCATCCTGCTCTGCGGCAGAGGTGCCAAGATTGCCAAGACCGGAGACAGGAGGAGCGCTCGGGGTGGCGGCAGGTTCATCTATCCAGGATGGCACAGCCGAGGCTGGCTCAGATTGTTTTTCGGAGGAAAGATCAGAGAGCCAATCGGGTAGGGATGTTGGCGGTTCTGCGGACTCTTGTTGCGCGGCCACAGGCTCCTGCGAGCTGGCGAGCCAATCGCCGCTGCCTGCTGCGGCAGCGGAACCGGCGGCGGCAGCCGTGAGTTTATTGAGCCAGTCGCTGGTCTCTTCTTCGGTCTCTTCTGGTGCTGCTTGTGCGGCCGGTTCCGATGGAGCCATGTTCTTAATCCAATCGGGCAAATCGGCTTTTTCGATCTGGCTCGAGGAAGAGGGCGAATCCGTTTCGACGCTTGCGAAAGCCTGCTCGTCAAACGCGCCGGTGGACTGTCCCCAGCCGTGCTCGCGCATCCAATCGGGGATTTCTTCTGACTGCGAGGCTGGAGCCGCTTCGGACGTGGAAGGAAGCGGGGCGGCTTCGTCGCGGGTGGAGCGCATCCAATCCGGCTCCATCGCTGGAACTGCAGACGCTTCCGCGCTGAGCGAACCGCGCCATTCCATCGGTTCGCTAACCGGCTGACCGCTATACTCAAGACGTTCGATCATGACCGCATTATCGGGCGCTTCTTCACTTTGGAAAATCGAAGCGGGAGAATGTGCAGCGTAAGGGTCAAGTTCAAAGACTCGGTTACGATATGTGGAAATGGTATCGGCCATACCAGTGCCGGGCAGTAACTCCACAAGGATCTGGTTGGCGATCAGGCAGTATGGGAAACGGCTCAACAATTGCGAGCAATCATCGGATGCATCGGCTTTTTGCCCGCTGCGGAAGTTGGCAAGAGCCAGCAGCGCAAGCATATCGGTGCGGTTGGGGTCTTCGGCCAGCACAGAACGGATCTCGCTGATAGCCTGGGCATACAACTCACCCTGGACGTACATGTGCGCAAGCGCACCGCGGGTCAGGCGGATCTTGTGCGGCTCACGGCCATCCCGCTGGCCGTAAAGGCGCTGGAGTTCGGCCTGCACGGCGGCGTTGGAAGGCTGGACTTCAAAGGCGCGCTCCATGTGCCAGATGGTTTCATCTATTTTTTTCTGGTCGTCGAAAATGATGCTCATCCCCACATGAGAGACAAAATCCTCGGGAGCGGCAAGCAGGATACGCTTGAAAACATCTGCTGCCTCGGTATAGCGCCTGGCTTCCAGGTTGGCCTTGCCAAGAACGCGGTAGGTATCAAGGTGCTTCGGAAAGGTTCGCAGAATATGGCGGCAATGCGCGATCGCTTCGTCCGTATTCCCTCGTTCGATGAGTGTTTCTATTTCACGTGTATAGACGCGAAGAGGAACGTTCGCCATGGAATTAGTCTCCTGACGCAATTATGCCTTTATCGGATGAATAACGCAAGGATGGAAGGCATGCACGCGACAAATGGGTGATTTATGTTCTTTTTAATGATTTTATCACAGCCCCTTGATGGGCATTTGGCAATTGGAGCATGCTCGAAACTTGCCGCATGACAAGGGGTTTCCAATGGTATAGTTGCCAGTAATATCAACCCGAGGAGAATTCAAGATGGCGAATGCATCAGCAAGCCAAGTAACGAACGACAGGCGTGAGATCTTTGGCTGGGCCATGTACGATTGGGC
>CAYNQA010000118.1:0-8968 GCA_964399225.1 uncultured Anaerolineaceae bacterium | reverse complement strand
AATCCGCTCGCGCGTTGGATCGATGGCGCGCCGTGGGAACATGGCTCGCGGACGTTGCCCTCGGACATGGATCGCTTCGAACCCCTGCTGGAGGGCGCGATCCGTCGCCTGCCGTTCCTCGACCAGGCGGGGATCATCACGCTCGTCTGCCATCCTGGCGCGTACACGCCCGATTGCCAGCCCGTGCTCGGACCGATGGCGGGCGTGCGCGGCATGTGGATGGCGGCGGGCTTCTCGCTCAACGGTTACGGCGGCGCGGGCGGCGTGGGCAAGGTGCTGGCCGAGTGGATCATCGGCGGCGAACCCACAATGGACGTGTATGCCTACAAGGCCACGCGTTTCAGCAATATCTACAACGATCCCGTCTACGCGGCCGAGCGCACCAAAGAAAGCGTCAAGTATTACTATCGTCTGCGCTTCCCGAACGATGAATTTGAGTTGGCTCGCCCGCATCGGACGAGTCCCGTCTATCATCGCCAGTTGGAGATGGGCGCGGTGTTTGGAGAGAAGTTCGGCTGGGAACGCGTGAATTATTACGACCCCGCGAAACCGTCACGTCGCATGGGCGAGGATCAGCGCGCGTGGGGTGGATGGCTCAAGCCTCCATACTTCGACCGTCTCGAAAAAGAACACGTCGCTACGCGCGAACGCGTCTGCCTTTATGACCTGACGCCGTTCAGCAAGATCGAAGTGACGGGCACGGGCGCGCTGGCTCTGCTCAACCGCGTGGCCGTCAGCGAGATGGACAAGCCCATTGGCTCGGCCACCTACACCCAGTTCTGCAACACGAACGGCGGCGTGGAGGCAGACGTGACGGTCACGCGTCTCGGCGCGGACAAGTTCTGGGTCATCACGGGCGCGGCTTTCATCGGCAACGATAAGTCGTGGCTGGAAATGCACGTGGACGAGGCCGATGGTGAAGTCAGCATTCGCGATATTTCGGAAGAGTGGGCGTGTCTGCCCGTGTGGGGACCTCGCGCCCGCGACCTTTTGAAGAAAGTCACGAGCAGTGACGTCTCGAATGAGGCGCATCCGTATTTGATGACGAAGCAGATCGAGATCAACGGCGCGAAGGTCTATGCCCAGCGCGTCAGTTATGCGGGCGAACTTGGATGGGAGCTTTATGTCCCGTATAACCGCGCCACAATGGTCTGGGACATGCTGCTCGAAGCGGGCAAGGAATTTGGGATCGAGGTCGGCGGCTACAAGGTGTTGGACGCGCTCCGTCTCGAAAAAGCCTATCGCTACTACACCACCGACGTGACCCAGCAAGAGACTCCCTACGAGGGCGGTCTCGGCTTCTGCGTGGACTTGAACAAGAAGGATTTCGTCGGCAAGGCTGCGCTTGCCAAACAGAAAGCCGAAGGCGTAAAGCGCAAACTCTGCACCCTCACCGTGGACGGAAACGAGTTCACGCAGATCTACGGCGGCGAAGCGATCTACCACGAAGGCAAAGTGCTCACCCGTGTCCGCAGTGGCGGATGGGGGTACACTGTCAAGAAGAATATCTTATACGCGTATCTTCCCACTGAACTAGCCAAGGCTGGCTCTCGCTTTGAAGCGGAACTCATCGAAGGCCGCAAGAATGTTGAAGTGACCGCCACGGTGTTGTTCGATCCGAAAGGTGAGCGGCTGCGCGGCTGATTAGTAATTGGTAAATGGTATTACCATTTACTGACCACGCGACCATTCGACCATCAGACTATGAGACAAAATGACTGACTACGTCGGCTTCGGCATGTTAACTCCCGTCACCATCATGACGGTGGATCGCTTCCCTCCGCACAACACGGGCGCGATGGTGAGGGAGATCAAGGACTTCGTCTTTGATGACGCGGCCATCATCGCTTGTTGTCTGCGTCAGTGGGGCGTGGACACGGGCATGATCGGCACCGCGCTCGGCAACGACCGACGCGGCCATTCGCTCGCCCTGCAACTCAAGGAGCGCGGCGTGAAGGGCGAAGTGCGCTTCACGGACGCGTACGAGACTCCGCTGGAAGTGGACGTCTCCGACCGCCGCGGGGCGCGCACCTACTTTTGGCAGCGCACTCCCGAAATGCTCGCCACCCTCGACAGCGCCGACCTTTCGATGCTCAACGGCGCGCGTCTCATGTACGTGGACTGGTACGATGGCGAAACCCACATCACCCGCGCCATGAAAGAGGCGAACCGTTTGGGTGTGCCAGTGTTTCTAAATCTGGAGTATGGGCACAAGGATGTGAACCTACTCAAGCGTTACGCAAAAAACACCACGATCTGTCAGGCTGTAACCGACGCGGCGCAATTGGGTAAGAACCGCGCCCTGATGCAGACCGCGCGCAAACTGCTCAACGCGGGCATCGAGATCGCGCTCATCACGATGGCCTCTGAAGGCTGTCTCGTAGCCCAGGGCAAGGATGCCATTCGGGTTTTTGCCCCGAAAGTCCGCGCAGTGGATGCTTGTGGGGCAGGGGCAACCTTCTCTTCAGGCTTTGCCTACGGTTACCTGCAAGGCTGGAGCATCGAACAGTCGGCGCGGTTTGCCACGGCGGCGGCCTCGCTTAAGGTCACGCGCGCGGGGCTGGATATGTTCCCGCTCGAGGAGATCCAGACGCTGGCTGATAAACTTAAAGTGGAATACATGACCTTCCGCGACAACCAATTCCACAAGATCGGCAAGATCATTGCATTGCAACAGAAGAATTTGGAACGGCAGACGCGTCACCTGGCGAAACGCCTGGCTGAGACGCCGCTGATCCCGAAGAAAAAACCTCCGCAGGATAAACGCAAACCTTAGAAAGGGTCTACCATGACTTTTGCAACTCTTCTTACACAGGAACAAGTGGAACGTATTCACGAAGCATCTCTTGAGGTGCTCGAAAATGTCGGTTTGCTGGTGCGTCTTGAAGCAGCGAGGGAACTGTTCGCCAGACATGGATGTATCGTGGATGCCGAAACCCAATTCGTGAAGTTTCCGCGCGCCGTGGTGGAGAAATATCGCAAGATGATTCCCCCCACCTTCACATTCCGCGGACGCGACCCGAAATTCGACCGCACCATCCCGACCGATCGGCCGATCCTCGTCACGGGGAGTTCCGCGCCCGATATCATTGACCCCGTTACGGGTCGGGAGCGACGCGCCCGCTCGGACGATATCGCCCGCATCGCGCACCTCGTCAACGAGCTGCCGTCGTACGATGTCTTCTCCGTCTCCACGCTCGCGGACGACGCGCCGGAGGGACAGTTCACGCTCGCGCGTTTGTATCCGGCCCTGAAGTATTGCATGAAGCCGATCCGCTCCACGACCAAGGACATGGAGGACGCGCACACCATTATGCGCCTGCTCTTTGCCATTGCAGGGAGCGAAGCCGCCTACATGGAGCGGCCGTTCGTTACGCATCATTATTGTCCCGTGGTCTCGCCGTTGACGATGGATCATCTTTCCACCGAGGCGGTGATGTATTTCAGCGAGAAGGGGCTGCCCGTTTACCCGAGCATCGTCCCGAACGCGGGGTTGACCTCGCCCATGTCCATGGCGGGAACGCTGGCGCAGGGCAACGCCGAATTTCTGGCCGCGGCCGTGCTGATGCAGATGGTGCGCGAGGGGACGCCGACCATCTACGCTTCGCTTCCCACCATCGCGGACATGCGCACGGGCGCCTACGCCTCGGGCGGGATCGAATGCGGGATGCTCCACATGGCCTTCGCGCAGTTGGCGCATTTCTACAATGTGCCCAGCGGCGGTTACATCGGCTTGACCAACTCCAAGGTTAACGACGCGCAATCGGGTTACGAGACGGGCATGTCGGTGGTGGCGGGATTTTTGGGCGGCGCCGACATGTTCAACACGGGCGGCCTGATCGACGCGCTCAAGACGTTCGATTTCGCCAAGGCTGTCATTGACGACGAAGTCTTCACCATGCTCAAACGTCTGCGACGCGGCATTACTTTCAGCGAGGACGAGCTCGCCCTGGATGTGATCGCACAAGTGAAGCCGGGCGGCCAGTTCATGATGAGTCCGCATACGGCCAAGCGTATGAAGACGGAAGCCATACTCACCAAACTCTCCGACCGAGAAGCGCGCAGTATCTGGGAGAAGAAAGGCTCCTCGGATACGCATGCCCGCGCCATGAAACGTGCCAACGAGATCTTCGCCAAGGCCAGCGTGACGGTGTTTTCTGATGAGGTTGAAGGGCGCATCCGTGCCGAATTCCCGAACCTCATCCCAGGCGTTTTGGAAATGCCGAAGTAGGAAAACCCGCCGCGAATTTTGCGGCAAAAAATATCGTTCGCCAAAGGATTCCTCTTATGAAACTTTTCTTTGCCACCGACATTCACGGTTCGGATATTTGCTGGAAAAAATTCCTGAACGCTGGAAAGTTCTACGAGGCTGACGCCCTGATCCTCGGCGGCGACATGACGGGAAAGGCGGTTGTCCCTGTCCTCCACCAGGGTGGAACAAAATATCGCATGGTTTTGCTCGAGCAAAATTTTGAAGCGGAGACGGAAGCCGAACTGCAGGATATGTTGAGCCGCGTCCGCAGTCGCGGCTACTATCCCTACATTACCAACCCCGATGAGATCGCAGAATTGGAAAAGACGCCCGAAAAGATCCACGACATTTTCAACGCGGAGGTTTTGAAAGTCGTCCAACAATGGATGGACTTGGCCGATAAGAAGTTGGCAGAATCTGGTTTAACGGTCTACTGCTCGCCTGGCAACGATGACATGGATGCCGTGGATGAAGTCGTGCGCTCTGCCAAGCGTGTCATTTTAGTGGAGGGGCAGGTCACCGCTTTGGATGAACGCCACGAGATGATCGCCTCGGGCTGGTCGAATCGGACTCCATGGAATACCCACCGTGAAGAAGATGAGGACCAGCTTGCCGTCCGGTATGAAGCGATGGCCTCGCAGTTGAAAAATCCCAGGAACGCCGTCTTCAACATTCACGTGCCTCCGCACAGGTCAGGCCTCGACGAGGCGCCCGAACTGGATAAGGACTTGCGTCCCGTTCTGGCTGGGCAATCCCTCCAGCCCGTAGGCTCGACCG
Organism: uncultured Anaerolineaceae bacterium; assembly: GCA_964399225.1. GTDB lineage: Bacteria > Chloroflexota > Anaerolineae > Anaerolineales > Villigracilaceae > Denitrolinea. The sequence goes on along the minus strand of CAYNQA010000118.1, from coordinate 3,939 downwards.
CCCTGCGCGCCGCCATCGAAAAATACCAGCCTCTCCTCAGTCTGCATGGACACATCCACGAAGGACGCGGCGCCACCCACATCGGGCGGACGTTGTGCATCAACCCCGGTTCGATGTATGAGCAGGGCGTCCTGCTGGGTGCGCTGATCAACCTCGGTAAAGACAAGATCGAAAACTACGTCCTGACCAGCGGGTAACTCCCGTAGGGCAGGAGTGTTTTAGGCGATGAATACGCCGCCTTTCTTGCGTATCAATCAACCCAAAGGAGAGTGTGACATGAACAATCTGTTCGTCCGCAAGGCCACCGGCATGGTGCGTTCCTGGTCGGTGTTCGACGCCTTCATCTACGCGTTCTTCTCCATCAACCTCGTAACGCTGGGCTTTTACAGCTTCAGCCAGATGTATTACTTCGGTGGAGGAATGATCCCCGCGTTGCTCGTCAGCGCGGCCTTCATCATCTTCGAAGTGGTTGTCTACGCATCGTTGATCGCGGTCATGCCCCGTTCGGGCGGCGATTACGTCTGGCAGACGCGCATCTTCGGCGGCGGAGTTGGCTTCATCCTCTCCATCACCGGCTGGTGGTTCACGCTCTGGTTGTGGACGCCGATCTATGGTGACATGCTGCGTCAGATCGTTCTCACCCCGTTGCTCGGCGCGCTTGGAATGCAGCAGGCCGCCGTCTGGTTTGCGGGACCCGGCGCTGCGCTCTTCGTTTGCTCCCTGCTCACACTTCTCTTCGTTGCGGGCGTCATCTTCATGGGCATGAAGACGTACGCCCGTATTCAAAAGTATTCCTTCTACGCGGGCATGCTCGGCTTGCTGATCGTGATCGTCCTGCTATTCACCGGCAACCCAGAGGCATTCAAAGCAGGCCTGGACGCGAACTCCGCTGCGTATTTTGGAACCCAGGGTGGACTGTACGACGCCACCGCTGAAGCCGGCATTGCGGCCTTCGCTTCGACCCCCCTCACGGGCGGATCCTTCTACATGATCCTGCTCACACTCCCATACCTGGTCTTTTTCAACCTGTGGCCGAACTGGGGCGCGACCCTTTATGGTGAAGTGCGCGGCGCCACCGATTACAAGCGCAACTTTGCCGGTATGGCTTGGGCTCTCCTTATTACCACTGTGCTTGGCATCCTGTTCTTCCTGGGCATTCAGAAAGCCATGGGCTGGGATTTCTACGTGCAGGCCAATGCTTCATGGTGGAACTACGCGTGGGGCTACACCACCGAGGTTCCCCCCATCCCTGTCTGGCCCAACCCGGCCATGCTGGCTGTCTTCCTCACCAATAACCGCTTGATCCAGATCGTTGTGTTGCTCCTCATGGCGACATGGTGGTTCGGTTGGGCTGGCACGCTGTTCCTCTCATCCACCCGCGTGATCTTTGCCGCCGCATTCGACCGCTTGCTGCCCGAAAAGGCTGCCGAGTTGAACAAGAACGGCACACCGGTCAATGCGATGCTGTACATGGTCCTGCCTGCCATCCTGGTTTCGGCCTTGTATGCGTTCGATGTTGCTGGTTTCAAATCCATCACGCTGGCCGCCACGCAGGGCATCGCCATCATGTACTTTGGCACGGCTATTGCAGCCATTGTCCTGCCGTATAAAAAGAAGGAACTGTTCAATGCATCGCCGATCGCCAACATGAAGGTGGCAGGCATTCCCGTCATCACGGTGGCCGGCCTCATCTTTGGCGGATTCCTGCTCTTCCTGCTGGTCGAATGGTTCTTTGACCCCTGGCTCAACCCGGCTTATGCTCCTGTCGGCTTGTATGGCATCAGTCTTGCCAACACCAACTCGATCATTTTCCTGCTGGTCTGTTATGGCAGCGCTGCCGCCCTGTACTACGGTTTCAAATCGAAACGCAAACAGGAAGGCATTGATCTCGACAAAGTACAGTCCGAGATCCCTGTCGAGTAACATCATCTCGTCATTGCGAGGAGCGGAGGAACGACACAATCTCCTCACCTGGTAGGGGTTTGCGTCGGACGAGTACGCCCTCGCAATGACGGCACAGAGTTATGTCATTCACTAAACAAGAACTCACTGCCGAACTTCATCGCCTCGTGCAAACCGCCGAGTCGAAAAATATTCAATTGCGTGCCATCGGCGGGTTGGCTGTTCGCCTGCGATATGCGGACGACCATCCCGCCTTTGCACGCGATTATCCCGATCTCGATTTTGTGGTGGCGCGGAAACAGCGGCGTGAGTTTGAAACATTCATGGTCGAAGCTGGCTATACTCCCCATAAACAATTCAACCTGCTCAACGGTGCGCACCGCCAGATCTATTACCAAAACGAAACTGAACTCAAAACCGACATCTTCGTGGGCGATTTCGAGATGTGCCATAAGATCCCTCTCGAAGACCGTCTCACCGCTGATCCTCTCACCATTCCGCTTGCGGAACTGCTTCTTTCCAAAGCCCAGGTGGTAGAGATCAATAAAAAAGATTTACTCGACCTGACCTCACTCCTTCTTTTTAATGAGACAGGCAAAGACGATTCGTGCATCAATCTGGATCAAATCGGGCGCCTCTGCTCCGCCGATTGGGGACTCTACAAAACCGTCTCGATCAATCTTGGACGTGTAGCGGATCTGACCACCCAGGCCGATTCTGCGCTGGGAGAGTCGGAACGCTCTGTTGTCCTTGCACGGAGTAAGGAAATTATAAAGACCTTTGAAACCATGCCCAAACCGCTCGCCTGGCAGTTGCGCGACCGTGTCGGTACGCGCGTCCGCTGGTATGAGGAAGTGGAAGAGGTTCAAAGGTAGACTAAATCCGCAAGTTGGTGCCCGCTTTGCAGTCGATGGGGAAGCGGTGAAATCCATATTAGTTCAATTGTCATGGGCGAGTCAAATTGACTTGCCTTGTTGATGATGCTACAATCCAATCAAGATCGTAAGAAGGAGGTGCCTGGAAAGCTTGGTTTTGGTTCGGCTCGTCTCGTTCGTTTCAAAATTCCAGAAGGAGATAAGAGAATGCGTACCAATAAGTTTTTGTTCCAGATCATGGCCCTGTTGGTGATCCTTGCGACCGCTCTCAGCGCCTGTACTCCCGCACAACCCACTGAGCCCCCGGCGACTGAACCCCCTGTCGCGGAAGACCCGATGGCTGCTTTGTATGAAGCCGCAAAAGCCGAAGGCATGCTCAGCACCATCGCCCTTCCGCATGACTGGTGTAATTACGGCGGCGTGATCGATGCCTTCAAAGCCAAGTATCCGGGCATCGAGGTCAATGAGTTGAACCCCGACGCCGGTTCCGGTGACGAGATCGAAGCCATCAAAGCCAACAAGGACAACAAAGGCCCGCAGGCTCCGGACGTGATTGACGTAGGCTTCACCTATGGCGATTCCTCCAAGGCCGAAGGCTTGCTGATGCCCTACAAGGTTTCCACCTGGGATACCATTCCCGCTGAAGTGAAGGACCCCGAGGGCTACTGGTACGGCGACTACTACGGCGTGCTTGCCTTCCTGGTGAACACTGATGTTCAGCCTGATGTCCCCCAGGACTGGGCTGACCTGCTCGATCCGAAATACAAAGGCCAGATTGCTCTCTCTGGTGATCCCCGCGTTTCCAACCAGGCCATCCAGTCTGTGTATGCCGCGGCGTTGGCGAACGGTGGTTCGTTGGACGATGCCCAACCCGGTGTTGATTTCTTCGCGCAGTTGAATTCCGCTGGTAACTTGATCCCGCTCATCGCGAACAACGGCTTGGTTGCCAAGGGCGAGATCCCCGTCCGCATCACCTGGGACTACAACGGCCTGGCCGCCATCGACTCGTTCGCTGGCAACCCCAAGGCTGAGTTGGTGATCCCCGCCACTGGCCGCTTCGCCGGTGTGTATGTCCAGGCCATCAGCGCCTACGCTCCGCACCCGAATGCCGCCAAGTTGTGGATGGAATTCCTGTACTCGGACGAAGGCCAGATCCTTTGGA
>CAYNQA010000117.1:0-9097 GCA_964399225.1 uncultured Anaerolineaceae bacterium | reverse complement strand
TCACAGCCGTTTTACGCGATACCGTTCGGCTGTCTTCGCGCCCGCCGCCGGCATGGAGATGTTGGCAATGGGCGCGGCCGCATTCGAGCAGGGTCCAGGTGCGGCGCGCGCGCAGAGACATTTGCGCGTCTTCCATCACGCCGAAGCCCACGAAGAATTCATCGAAGCGAATGCCGTTATCGAGCACCTCCCTGCGCCAGACGCCGGAGTTGGAGGACATGAAGTCCACTTCGCGCAGGCTATCATGCGGGGGCTGGAGGTAGCGATTGATCGGGTAACCGGTTTGATAATCAAAACGGCCCGGCTCGTAGGTGGTGAAGAGGTTCAATCGGCGATACCATTGCCAGCGGCGGGAGGTGGATGCGTCGAGATGCTGGTTGGTGATATAGCCGGTAATGCCGCCGACACGCTTTTGCGTGTCCGAGGCGAAGGCTTCGAGGATGACTTTGAAAAAATCGGGCGCGAGGCGGATGTCATCATCGATGAACGCGATGAAATCGCCGCGGGCCGCATCGATGCCGACGTTGCGCTGGATGGCGGTCCCGCCGCCATGGCGAATGTAGTTTAGCTTGAACGGAAGCGCGCCTGCCTGCTCGACCACTTGACGGGTTTCCTCTTCGCCTTGCGGGGCGCCATCCACAAGGATCAACTCGTACGGCAGGCGGACTTGCTGGCTTAAATTAGCAAGCAACTCACGCACCTCGGCGGGACGTCGAAGCGTGGGCGTAACGATGGAAATTCGCGGGGACGGTTCAGGCATATCCAAACATTTCGCGATGTGCGCGGGTCAGTTCGGCCACCTGGTCGCGTTCTGTCTGTGAGATGTGTTCCGCCTGCAGGCGGTTGATCTCAGGCTCAAGGATCTCGTAAACCTGGTCGAACTCGAACCAGTAATGTCCCATGGCAGGCAGGTTGGTGCCGTGTGTGCCGTCGCGCATGTAATGCGGCTTGGCGCGGAAACGCACCTTGGATACCTTTTGCGGATCGAGGTTTGCCATGCGATACAGGTTGGGGATCATCTCCTGCGGGTTGGCCAGGATATCTTCGAAGCGCACGATGTGGAAGTTCTTGAATCGTTTCTGGTCGCTGACCGCCCGGTCGAGCAGGCGGTTGTAGAAGGCGGCGAATTCCTGCGGCGAATTGGAGATCTTGCGGCGGCGATGACTTTCATACAGCGGAATGGGGTCGCGCAACAAGGCAAAGAATGTCGCATCGGGATACATCTCCACGAACATATCGCTCAGGAAAGAGATACCGTTGTTATTCTTTGTGACGAGCCGCGAACGTTCCACTTCTTCGCGGGTGTACGTCTGTCCTTCGGCTTTGAAGCGCATCTCAGGGTCGGTCAGGGTATTCAGTTTGTGCTTGTAGAGGGTGGAATCGATAAAGCCCTGCATGGCTTTGGAAACAGGCCGGCGCGGTTCCAGTTTCCATTGGTTGAACAGGTTGGGCTGTCCGCTCAGGAGCGCAACCACGTAACCTTCCCAGTGCGGGTCGCGCGGATCGGTGCGAAAGAGTTCGAGCGTCTCGCGGATGGGAGAACAGGCATCCGGATGAGAAAGGAAGATATTCCAGAAGATATTGCTTCCGCCGCGCGAAAGGCAGTTGAGGAAGATGGGGGCATTATTTTTCATGGTTAAGTTTTGCCAATCTCAAAAGTTCTTCGGCCACGCGCACACCGGACCTGCCGTCGAGGGTGTCGCCGAAGAATGATTTCAGGAACTGCGCCTGCGCGGCTGAATCCGCTTCGGGCTGGGAAAGACCGCGCCGGATCATCGCGTAGAGGTCGTCGAGCGAACGGGCGATCATCGCCCCCCCGCTGGCGGCGACCGGCCGGTAATGTTCATAGTCTATGTGGCGCGAGAAGCGCATGTAATGCGGCAGGGAACTGCCCGGCGGTTCAAGGCCAAGGTTCACGACCGGCTTGCCCATCATCATCAACTCGAGCGTGACGGTGGAGGCGCCGTTGATGCCCATCGCGCAGTGACGCAGGAGGTTGGTGTAAATGAAGAGGTCTTCATTCAAGGGCATGATCCACTGCTTATCCCACAGGATGGGCGGGAAGATCACGTCGGGATGGCCGCGCATTTCCTCGGCGAGGGCCAGCATCTCGGGGCTGTTGCCTTTGATGTAGGTACGCACCAGCAATTGCGGACGGGAGGCCGGGTCCATCGTTTGCAGGTAGTCGATCACCGCGCGGACGGTGCGGTGCTCCTCGGCAAAGTCGGGATTCATGCCGGTGGTGTAGAGGATGAAGCGGCGCGAGGGGTCGAGCCCGACGCGCTGGCAGAGTTCCTCGCGAGTGAGTTGGAAGCGCGGGTCGAAGTGAAAGTCGAACTGTGGGGTGCCGGTCACAGTGATGCGCTCAGGCGCAACATCGGGATAGATCTCGAGGAATTTTTTCTTGATGCCCTCGGTCCAGACAAGGTAATGATCGAAGGGCACCATGATGCGGCCGCGTGAAGTCAGGTTGTCCCATGAGAAGAGGAAGGCGGCGGTCTTGAAGCCAAGTCCGTGTGCCACGCGCAAGGGGTAGTCGGCGTGGTGGCCGTGGATGTGCGAGCAGTTGAAGACCAGGTCCGGTTGAAGGGAACGCAAGGTCTCATCCATTTCGCGGGTGGGACGGAAGTTCCATTGCAGCCAGCGGTCGATGCGCGTGCCGAGCTTCAGCATGGGACGATTGGTGAAGGGGATGGAAAAGAGGCGCACGAAGAACAGCTTGATGGCTTCGCGCGGCTTGCCTTTCACCCGTTTGTTGTGCTTGCCCCAGTAATACTTGGCAGCTTCGGTCCACATCCAGCTGTAGTGGGCGGTATTGATCACATCGTGGAAGAAAGGCACGAAGGACGGGTGGCGATAGGTCTTGAGCGGCAGGATGCGTTCGGCATACGGCCGGGCTTGCTCCATCACTTCACCATGCTCGACGAGGGAAAGGAGAGTGACGCGCGCAGACTGGGAAAGCGTGCGCAAGGTATCGGAGAAAATGAAATTTCGGACGGCCTCCCCGCGGGCGACGACCATGACAATGTGAGGTTTGTTGGGCATGAATCCTTGAATTCTAATAACCTTGATGTTTCATCAATACTTCCGCAACTTGCAGGTCAACCGGGTCGTCGATCTCAAGCCGGCGGTCGAGCGGCATCTCGTACATGGCGATCTTGCCAAAGAAGCGGTGCTTGACGGCTTTGAAGCCCTCGGTACGCATCACGTAGACTGCGCCGGTCTCCACATATTGCGGGTCGCGGTCCTGCCTGCGCGGGCGGAAGGATTTATTGTGGTTGATGGCCATCACATCCCCATCCTTGTCATAACCCCACAGGAAGTAATGGAACGGCGAGACCGAGAGGGCCGAGTCGGCATGGTTTTGAATGAGCGCCTGGATCGTCCCTTCGATGTCCTCGGCGAGGGTGAGCGGCGAGGTGCATTGCAGGAAGACGATCAAGTCAGGGAGGTAGTTTTCAGTCTTCTCGAGATGGTCGAGGGCATGCAGCAGCGCGGACTCGGAAGTCGCCGCGTCGCCGCTGATCTCGGCCGGGCGCCAGATCACCTCGGATTTATACTCGATGGCAACGGCCGCGATCTCGGTATCATCAGTCGAAACAAAGACGCGGTCGATCGAGGGGGTCTTCAACGCGGCGCCAATGCTGTGCGCCACCATCGGTTTGCCCACGAGGGGTTGAATATTCTTCTTTGGGATGCCCTTCGACCCGCCGCGGGCCGGGATGACGGCAATACATTTCATCGGGTTCTCCTGTGTTCACGGAACGATAGCGCGCCCGGGGGCTGCGATCTCGATCCAGTATTTCCAATAACGCTTCTGCACCAGGGACTGGGGCTCCTGCATGGCGGCTTGCATCAACGCCCAGGCGGCACGCGGGAAACTCTGCACGGCATGAGCATATTTTACGTAGCCGCGCATCAGGCGGTGCCTTGCCATACGTTTACGCAGAACATCCTGCCGGGCATCGCCGGTGAGATGAAGCAGGTAGAGGCCGGCGAATTCGCGCGCAAAGGGCAGGATCTCTGCGGTGCTTTTGCTATCAGGGTGGCGGCGAAACACACCGTATACCCGCGAGGAGAGAACCAGCGGGAAACTGCGACAAACACGGTATAGCAGTTCGCGGTCCATCACGTATTTCATTTCCTCGCGGACGGAACGTCCCACCGAGTCGAGGGCGTGGCGGGTGTAGAACGTGGCGGCTTGATGCAGGCGGTAGATGCCGGGCGGGCCAAGTGACAGGTCTGCCGGGGAAGGGACACCGAGGAACGGCTGGATGGGCTCGTTCGGTTGGACGCTCCCGGCATCGAGGAAGGAAAAGGCTCCCACGATCGCGCCCGCTGCGGGGTTGTAACGAAGCGCGTCGGTGACATCACCAAACGCGCCGGGCAGGTAATAGTCGTCACTGCTGAGGAAGGTGATGATGTCGCCGGTGCAGCGCGCAAAGCCTTTGTTGATGGCGTGCGCCTGTCCGCGATCGGGAGTCGATTCCCAGTAGGCCAGCGATGATCCGTATTTGCGCAGGATCGAAGTGCTGTCATCGGTGCTGCCGCCGTCGATGACGATCAACTCGGTGTCGGCGTACTCTTGCGCAAGCACCGACCGGATGGCCTGCTCGAGATACTGTCCCTGATTGAAGCTGGGGATGACGATGCTGATACGTGCCATTACAACCCGAGGTTGAGGAGGCCGAAGAAGGCGCGGCGCACGGCAAGTTTGGTTGAGAGGGTCGCATCGGTGCGCAGGGGTGCGGAGAGTTCGTAGCCGACTTCCCGCATTTCACGATGCAGGAGTCCTTCCAACTGGGTGATCTCCTTCGATGTCAGAACACCCTGCCATTTGTTGGCGGCATCCTGGTACACACCAAATTGTTTACGGCCGCTCTCAGCGTTGCCTCCCCACGGCACAGTGCCGAAGCCCTTGGTGGGTTGGAGCATGGCCGGGAGAAAGTCGATGCCGAGGAATTGCGCCACAGAGCGCATCACCCCCTCCGTATCATGGATCAGGTCTTCGTAGCGCAAAATAAAACGGTTGGCCGCGGGCACGCTGCGCTGGCAGTCGAGCAGGGCGCGAGCCGCGTCGCCCCAGACGATGGCGAACGAATCGAGCGGGATGACCGGGCGGTTATTCTTGATGTCGCGTTTTTTGTAGGAGGCGTACACATCCCGCGGGTCGCGGACCACGTAAATGAAGCGCGCATTCGGCCACCACTGATGATAGCGATAAAAAAGATATTCGTAACTGAGAGTCTTGTCCACCCAGTAGAGCGTTTTTTCGTTCAAACGCTTCGAGGCGATGCCGAGCGCATGGAAATATGCTTCGAGATAATCCTGCGGGCGGGCTTGCGAGGCGCGCACGAATCCACGGAACAACTCCTTGATCTCGGGGATCGAAATATAAGAAAGAAAATCGCGGTAATACTGGCTCGGCTCGTTGAAGATATGCTCCACCATCATGCGCTCGGCAAATGCCAGACGTTCCTCGCGGCCATCCCTCCAAGTGCGCAGGGCATCCGTCCAGCGATGGTATTTTTTATACCAATGATTGAAACGCGAGTCGTATACATCCACGAGCAGCTGCGGGTGCCCATCGAGCAGACTTTGGATGAGCGTGGTGCCCGAGCGGGCGATGCCGAGCAGGAAGAGCGGCGTTACGTTTCGGAAGCGGTCCGGTTCGGAGGCGACGGGCATGCGGGTCACTTTATTGCGGACAAACCAGCCTGCAAACGCTGGAATTGCTCGTGGTTGCCCTCGCGCACCGTCTCGATCTCAGATGAGGAAAGCACAGCAGAGCAGACTGACTCGGCGCGTTCGAGCAATGCACGAGAGACGAGATCGGGGTGTTTTCTACCCCACGAAAAATGCGCGATCAGGTCAGCCATCCCTTTTGCGGCAAGGATGGCGCGAAAGGCCTTGACCGGGCGCACGCTGGCATCCACGGAAATGTTCTCGAGAATGTTGCCCTCCTGCTTCTGCACTTTCAACATCCACGAGCTCATGCCTTCAAACCCTTCGAGGCGGTTTTGCACTTCGACGGGCGCATACACGATCTTGTAGCCGCGGTCGATCAATTGCTCCTGCGCCTTGGCGCCGGTATCGTAGATCCAGCGGCCTTCACGCTTGGGAGAACGGTCCACACGAAAGGAGAGGGCTTCGTCCGCCCAGATCTTGCGGCGGATGACGAAACAGGATCCCATCGGGAATGGCACTTTGTCTTTCAACACTTCGACCACGGTCTTGAACGGCAGGAGCGAGACCGCAGCGATCTTTGGATCGCGCTCGAATTGCTCCAGCGCCCACTGCCAGGGAAGGGTGTCGAGCCAGAAGATATCATCATCGGTCACGATGACGTATTCAGTGCGGCACAGGTGCTTAAGGAAGAGGTCCAGTTTTTCGCCGTGATGGTAATTGAGCAAAGGCACCACGCGGATCACGTCATCGCCGGGCAGGTATTGGTTGAGCGTGCCGGAACAATCGCCGATGTAAATACGCAGCGGTTGCGTGTCCACAGCGGAGCGCATCCAGTTCGTCCACAGGGCGGTCATCTTGGGGACGACAGAGAAGGTGATCACGTCCACGCCGGGCAGGGATGGTTCTTTGGGAGTGAACTCACCGCGCGTGAGACGGATGGTGCCTGCGATGGAACGAAGGAGCGCCCCGATCCCGCCGTTGTGACGGTAGAGGCGCTGCCAGTCATTGAAGATCATGCGAAGAGTGGAAAGCATCAGGGATTCACCGGGAGTTGATACACGAGCAGTCCACGGCCTTTGTGTTCGCGCTGGGCTGTGAGAACAAACCCGGCTTTTTCGTGCAGGGCGCGGGAGGCCTGGTTGTCCGCCCAGATCTCGGCGATTAGGGCGCGGCCCTCCTCCCGTCCGGTTTGAACGAGGGAGGCGAGGATCTGTTTGCCGAGTCCCTGCCCGCGGACCGAGGTCTCGAGACATTCGGTGATGTAAAGCTGGCCGTCGTGAAGCTGCAAGGCGCCGTAGCCGAGGGCGCGTCCGCTTGAGTCGCGGAAGAGGAAGATGCGATAGTCTCCGCTGCTCGAGGATGTTTTGTAATTGCGGTAATACCAGCGCACCTGCTGCCAAAAGCCGAGTTTCTGACGGTAGTTGGTCATGAATTCACAGCAGGTATTGCGCAGGCGGCGGACGATCAGCGCATCGCGGAGGGATGAAACGGGAAGACGGGTGAGATTGGGCATAAGGAAGTACGGTGGTCGAGTAGCCCCGAGGTACTCCGAGGGGCGTACCGAGACCACCACGCTACAAGCAAATATTCACATCATGTGGCTGTTGGTCTCGGTACGGCGGAACTGCACCGCGTACTCGACCAACGACATCAATTACTTGCAGATCTTGATGACCGTATCGGCGATGTGCTCGCGTTCCTGTTCGGTGAGCCACCAACCCACGGGGATGGAGACCTGTTCGTCGATGAATTCGTCCACGCCGGGCAGGACGCGGCGGAAGTCCTTGAACATGGTGTGCATGTCGTTGCGCGAGTGGACCTGTGAGACGGTGATGCCCGCTTCCTTCATCTTCTGCATGAAATACAGGCGCTCCTTCGCGCGCACGGTGTAGAGCCAATACGAGCTAAGACGGTCGGCTTTGTAATCGAGCAACTGCAGTTTGGAGAGCCCCTGCAGGCGTTCGGTGAAGTAGTCCGCGTTCTCGCGATGCTTGCGCAGCACCTCACCGACATGATTGAGTTGCTCGATGCCAATGACGGCGTTGACATCGTTCATGTGGAACTTGTAGCCGTATTCGAGCACATCCTCTTCACAGCGGAAGTCCTTGCGTTCGCCCTCGCGGTCGATGCCGTACCAGCGCAGGAGTTTGCCGCGCTTGTAATCATCCGTGTCGCGGCAGACCAGCGCACCGCCGTCCACAGTGGTCATGTGTTTGATGGCCTGGAAGGAGTAGCAGGTGAAGTCGGAGATACTGCCAACCTTGCGTCCCTTGTAAAGTGCGCCGAAGGCATGTGCCGCATCTTCGATGACCTTGATGTTGTACTTTTTTCCGATGCGGTTCAACTCATCCATGTCGCAGGGATAGCCGCCCCAATGCACACCGATGATCGCTTTTGTTTTGGGTGTGATCTTGCGCTCGACATCCATGGCGTCGATGTTGCCGTCGTTGGGATTGATATCCGCCCAGACGATGTTTGCGCCCATCGCCATGATCGGTTCATTCGTCGCCGTACAGGTCATCGCCGTGGAAATGACCTCATCCCCCGGGCCGACGTTCGAAAGGCGCAAGGCCAGCATGAGGGCGGATGTGCCGGAGTTGAGGGTCAGCACGTTGTGGTTATCGAACCACGGCGCCAGGGCCTTTTCGAATTCCTCCACACGCGGCCCCTGGCCGATGTAGCCGCTCATCAACGTGGCATTCAGCGGCGCAAGCACACTCTCGGGCATGTAGACTTTGAAGAGCGGGATGGAACGTCCGCCGCCGGAAAGCAGGTGTGAGACGTCCGTACCCATCGAATGAGTGGGGACAACGAATTCTGTGGCGGGGTTTTGTTTGGTCATGGGGGGTGGCTCCTTATGAATTACGATAATGAATGATCGATCTTTGGCAGACGGTGCAGCGCACTCATCCGCGAATGAGGTATGGGTCCCAAAACGAACGGTCCCATTTGGCCCAGGCATGAGCGCCGAAGGGAAGCTGGTGTCCATTCTGTTCGTAGCAATAGCGCGGAAAGCGCTCGAACGCGAAACGAAGTCCATCCTGCACAGGCGCGATCTTGAACGCCGGGTCGAAGAACATCACCCGGTCGGACCAGAAACGGTCTTCGTTGAGCGAATAGTTGGCGGTATACCACTGCGCGCCGCGCCGCACCTGGCGCAAGACGCGCGCCCTGCGCTTGAGACGGTGCCAGAACGATTTCAGCATGGGCATGGGCTCATCGAAATCATAGACTGGCTTGAACAGGTCAGCCCACAGGGGAACCGCCTGCGATGTGTATCGGCTAGACGTGAGCACGCGCAGGAAACTTTCAACCTTGCGCAGGGAAAGTCCGCCATTGCCTACGCGGGAAAAACCGCGTTCGGCGCGCTGGGGATCATCTTTGCCTTCAATTTCGGTGGCAAGCCGGT
>CAYNQA010000116.1:0-9225 GCA_964399225.1 uncultured Anaerolineaceae bacterium | reverse complement strand
GAATATATATGACGAATCTAAATCCAGCCTGGTATGCTTTCTTTATTTTCGTTGCCTTCGCTGTCGTCTATATGACAGAACGCAACGCGAAGACTCGTGTTCGGCATTATCTGGAAGATCGCGGACTGGAAGATATTATCGTAAAAACCAGGCTGTTCGCGGGAGGAAGAGATGTCCTTACATTCGATGTGGAGTACATCACTCCGAACGGCACGCGAAGGAAAATTTCCCGTGTCGTTCATACAAGCATGTTTTCAAATGGGAAGATTTACTGGCAACAATCTTTTGAAAAAGATGGAACAGGGTAAAATTCGAGGAGCAAAAGCTTTGAAGTTGTAGGGCGGAATGGCATTCCGCCCCACCCTCTTACCAATAGGAGACTAACATGGCCGAACCCAAAACCAAACTGAACGACGCCAGCGTGGACGATTTCCTCGCCGCCTATCCCGAAGAGACGCGCAAGGACTGCTACGAAATTCTCAAGATGATGAAGTCCGCCACCAAAGCCGATCCCAAAATGTGGGGCACGAGCATCGTCGGCTTCGGCAGTTATCACTATAAAAGCGAGCGAAGCCGTCAGGAAGGCGACTGGCCTCTGACAGCCTTTTCCCCGCGTAAACAAAACCTCACTGTTTACATCATGCCAGGCTTCGAACGGTACGGCAGTCTGCTCAAAAAACTTGGCAAACACTCACTCGGAAAAAGCTGCCTCTACATCAAACGCCTGAGCGACGTGGACAAGAAAGTGTTGAAAGAGCTCATCACTGAATCTGTGAAGGTGATGAAGGCGAACAACAAATAGAAAGAAGGCAACGTGCCAGAAAAGAGATCAACTGCCAGTTCGGCCATTACCAGCATCATCAGACTGGTGATGGGCATCGTTGTCATCGGAGCGTGCCTCTTCTGGCCTGCGGGCACGTTCAACTATTGGCAGGCATGGGCCTGGCTGGGATCGTTGTTCCTCCCAATGATCGTCTCGTTCGTCTATCTCTTCAAGAACGACCCAGCCCTGCTCGAACGCCGCGTTCGCACCAAAGAGACCCGCTCCGAACAAAAGTGGATCATCGCCCTTTCCACGATCTATTTCCTGGTCATCTTCCTCCTGCCCGGCTTCGATAAACGCTACGGCTGGTCGAACGTCCCCGTCTGGCTCGTCCTGCTCGCGGACCTTGGCGTGCTGGCTGGTTACGGTCTCTACATTTGGGTCCTGCGCACAAACAGTTTTGCATCGCGCGTCATCGAAGTGGAACAGGGGCAGAAGGTTATCAGCGCCGGTCCGTACGCCATCGTCCGCCATCCCATGTACCTCGGCATGATTCTGCTCATGGTCGCCACGCCGCTCGCGCTTGGCTCGTATTGGGCATTCATCCCTTCCCTCGCGCTCATCCCCTTGCTCGCCGCTCGTGCGAAGAACGAAGAAGAACTCCTGATGAACGAACTCACAGGCTATCGTGAGTACATGCAAAAAACGCGCCATCGTCTCTTCCCTGGAATCTGGTAATGGCCAAGCCTCAAAAAGACCCCGAAAATTTCGAACGAAAAAAACTGCTGGATTATGCGGACTTCGCCGACTCACACGCCCTGGAGATCGGATGCGGCGAGGGACGCCTGACCTGGAAATACGCCGCCGCTTCCACCCGGACGGTTGGGCTGGATCCCGATTTCGATTCGTTACGCATCGCCCGGGCCGATCGCCCCGCCGACCTGCATGGGCGCGTGGACCTGCTCTGCGCCTCCGCCTACCATCTCCCCCTCCCCAAAGAAAAATTCGACATCGCCGTCCTTGCCTGGTCGCTCTGATGCATGGAACATACGAGCATGGTCCATGCTCTCCGTGAAATCCATCGCACGCTCAAACCGAACGGCACGCTGATCGACCTGCGTCCCGTGGAAGATAACTGGACAGTGGAGATCCCCTCCTCGTCCGGTCTCCAGATTGCAGGCCGTCTCAGCGATATGCCCATCGGCATCGCAGATGACACTGCCGCCTTCGCCGCCATGAAAGAGGTCGAGGCGCGCGGCTGGTTTGTCCGCGAACGTGAGGAGGAATTCGCCTTCTTTTACTACTGGGACACACCCTCCGAAATGAAAGAATGGATCGAAGATGAGTGGGATACGTTCGAGAAGATCGAAGAGGATGTCTACCGCAAGGCGCAATCGCTTTGGGCCACAGCAAACGCGGACGCCAGGGTGCGCGTCCGCGTGAAGATGCTGATCACAAAATGGCGCCGCGTCTCTATGTAAGAACGGCCCATCCTTTCTGCGTGGTCTCTATCGCGGGAAGATCTGATAGATCACAAATTTTTCGTTATCGAACACTTCTGTAAACGCCAGCGACGGATTGCAGGTATCCACATCGCCCGGCGCGACCTGGTCTATGGCGCCGCGTGATTTCCGCAGGACAACATAATCAGCCTTGGGCAGCGCCTCGCAGGTTTCGATCATCAGCGTGTCGCGGTTGGTGAAGAGGCGCAGGGCGCGCGGCTTGTAAAAAGCGATCACTGCATCAACGGGTGTTTGTGTTTTCACGAACTCGAACATATCGAGCGAGATCGGGTCGAACACATTGCCATCGGGACCGCGGCCTTGCTCGAGGTTGTCGAGCGCGAGGCCGAAGGAGGTCCAGCCGAAGATCAGGATGATGACCAGCCAGAATGCACGGGAGAGGGTCTGGCCGAGGCGCTGATATTTTTTGGTCAACGCGAAGGAGGTGGCGGTCATGCCGCGATAAGCGAAATAGACAAAGAACGGCAGAAGGGGGAACAGGAAGCGAATACCCTGTTGGTCGGGCCAGACGATGAAGATGGCATAACTCAGCGCAATATAAATGATGACGTGGATATCACGTTTGTGATTGAGAATCACGCCGCCCAGAAAGAACGGAAGCATCACGCCATAGACGATGACCGGCTGGGGTACATCGGCAAAGAGTTGGGCGGGCATCGCAATGTACGCGGAAAGATTGGCGGCTAACGTGGCTGGATTCAGAACAGCCAGGTGCTCGAAGTGAGAGCCCTCGCCTGCCGGAAAAAGAACGAGGTTGATGATCGTAAGCAGGCCAAAAACGAAGTAGGGGATCAGCCCGATGGTCAGGATCCGCTTCAAGTCCAGAGTGATGCGGGGTTTCGTCCGCCAGTAGAGATAGGCCTGGGTCAGGAAGAGGGTCGGGACGAGGAGAATGCCGTTGGTCCGCACGAAGAAAGCGAAGAAGAGGATCACGCCAAGCCAGATATTTTTTCGCGGCGACCCAAGAATCGAATTGTCCTGCAGGATGATCTCATCGATGAGGAGCAAGCCCAGCGTGGAAAATACAAGGAAGGGAATGTCAGATTGGATCAGGTCAGAAAATTGAAGCAGAACCGGGCTGACAGCAAAGACCGCCATCAACAGGCAGGCTTCGAGGGGCGGCAGGCGGCGGGCAAGGTAGGCATAAAAGGTCCACAGAAAAAGCGGGAAAAATATCAGGTTGATGAGTTTGAGGCAGAGGATGTTTAGCGGTCCGCAGGCCAGAACGAACGGGGCAAGCAGGGCAGGGAATCCCCACGGGTAGGCATCGGGACCGAAGAAGCGCGTGGACTCGCGCATGGTGAACGTGTTGCGCGCGAGGAATTCGTCGGTTGTGCCCTGAGTGATGGAAATGGACTGCATGAGATAAGCCGCCCAATCGTCACCCCAGTCATGGTCACGGGTAAGCAGGGAAAATGCCAGCGCGATAGAGAGAAGTATGATGCCAAGGGGAAGGAAGGATCGTTTCATTGCACCCTATTGTAGAACAAAACCGGGTTTTATTGCACATCCAGATGGGTGATGCGCGATAGAAGGCGATGCGTGAGGTAGGTTGGCAAAAGCAGGATGATGTGAATGACCGCGCTAAAACCGAAGATGGTGGCAACCGCTCCCAGGAAATTATTGAGCGGCGGCGCGGCATGTTCAAGCATCCACGGACCGGCGCCGGCAACAACGATCAATGCCAGCAGCGCTCCAACCCAGACGGCAAGCGGGGTCCATGCGTGGCGATCGGCGGTGGACGGGAGCATGGTGCTGCTGACGGCAAAGGTCAGGTAGAACCAGAGCGGAAAATCATTCACCTGCGGGATGAGACCCAGCGCCTGCCAGAACAGGTCGAACTGGGCGGCTTGGGCAAAGGCAAGCACTGCAGGCAGTTCCAGCTTTGGCGCGGAGATGAAGGCGAGGAAGAGTCCGCCTGCAAGCAGAGGCGCAGCGCCGATCAGCGAGTCGCGCACCACGTCGGCCCGGGCGGTTTCCACATAGCCGAGGATGATGCGTCCATCACGCGTCACTTGCGGGACGAGAGAAAATTGTCCCGTGCGGACGCCGAGCACACGCGCCATGAGGAAATGGCTCAACTCGTGGATCAAGACGCCGGGGAAAAAGAGCAGCGAGAAGAGTCCCACCGTGAAGGTTTGGTTGCGGGTCAGGATAAGGAAGACCGCCTGGATTTCGCGATGCAAAAGCCGTTGAAGGAAGATCAGCGGAACGAGTGTAAGTGCAAACCAAAGCAATCCGGTGAACATGGGGAGGAAGAGAGTAGAGAGTAGTGATGAGCTTGGTGGGTAGGCACAAATTGTCCCGCAGTGCATGCGGGACAATTTCATTGTTGCTTACTTGACTGCGGCCTGCGTGATGGCGAGGAATTCGTCCACTTTGAGGCTGGCGCCGCCGACCAATGCGCCGTCAATTTCAGGACTGGCAAAGTACTCGGCCGCATTCGCCGCCGTGACCGATCCGCCGTAGAGCACGCGGATGGTCTGCGCCGCATCCTTGCCGAACAATTCGGCCAGCGCCGGGCGGATGACGTCGCGGATCACGGCTTCGGCGTTCTCGCGGGTGGAGGCACGCCCCGTCCCGATGGCCCAAACCGGCTCATAGGCAATGACCAGCTTCGAGGCGAGGTCTGAGGCGGTGCCGGAGAGACCGTCGCGGATCTGGCGGGCAACCACGTCGGCGGTCTGCTTGGCTTCGTATTGGTCGAGCGTCTCGCCGACACAGACGATGGGGATCAAGTCGTTGGCTTGTGCCGCGCGCACGCGTTTGTTCACGGTTGCATCGGTCTCGCCGAAATAGGTGCGGCGTTCCGAGTGGCCGATGATGACGTAGCCGCAAAATTCCTTGATCATATTGGGCGCCACCTCGCCGGTGAACGCGCCCTTCTCTTCCCAGTGCAGGTTTTGCGAGCCAAGGCCAATGCCCGAACCCACCAGCAGCGAGGAGACCGCCACCAGTGATGTGAACGGCGGGCAGAGCACTTTTTCCACGCCCTGAATCTCGCGCAATTTCGGTGCCATCTTCGAGACCAGGTCGCGGGCTTCGGCGACGGTCTTGTTCATCTTCCAGTTTCCAGCCACAAAGGGTGTACGCATGAATTGATCCTGATCTTTCTTTCTGTTTATTGGAACTGCAATAAGTATTCGTCTGCCTGCGTGCGGATCCAATCGGGGATGCTCAGGTCGGCGGCCAGCGTGGTCAATATCTGCCTGGCGTCCTCGCGCTGACCCTCGCGGAATAGGATCTCGGCTTCGAGCAGTTTGATCTCTGTCATATTGGGGTTGAGCTTCATGACCTGCGTAAGGAAATTACGCGCCGTCACCGTATCACCGCTAAAGAGCGCAGCCCGGCCTTGCGCGATGAGCGCGATCGGCTGGTCCATGCGGGCGATCGAATCAAACGGCAGGAAACTCACCAAATTGGGGAAGACCGCGGCCTTGTAAACGGACTCATGCATGGATGTTTCCAATTCCACCGGCACGAGCGCATTGGGCGGCAGGGTTCGAATGGCACGAATGTACATGCCCGCCGATGCAGCCCAGGCTTCACGCTGTTCGAATTGCTGGGCGGCATTCATGAAAAATGCGCGGTCATTCGGCGCGGCCAGGTTGGCGGCTGTGTTCAACGCCTGAAATGAAGGCACGACCTGTCCGTTATCCCAATACGCGAGCGCCAACTGCAAATTGACATTCGGGTCGCGCGGGTTGGCCTCCACAAGCTTCAACGCCTCCAGCACTGCAGTGCTGGGAGTCGGCTCAAGCGTCAGGGCAAGCTGTGTTGGTGTCGGCGAGGGGAGTTCGGTCGCAGCTGCTTCCGTGGCCGGTAGTGTGGCGGTCAATGTGGCAGGCGCCTCGGTCACCGTGGCGGTGGGATCCCCGCGGAACACTCGCTGACGATTGGATGCCAGTGCAAGGAACAAACAGCACAACAAAACCATCCCGCCGGCGGATGCGTACATCCACGGCGACATTTTCTTCTTCGGCGTGACGGCGGTCCCTGCAGAGGTTTTTTCAGTTGCGGGCACCGCGTCTTTCTTCGACGCCGAACCGGTTGAGGCCTTCGCCGGCAGGTCCTTCCCAGACATTGTGATCGTGGTCCCCTTCATCGGGACACCGGCCTGCTCCCAGCCTTCCTGGAATGCACTGACCAACGTGGCGATATCCGGATGCCGCTCCGTCCTTTCCTTTGCAAGCGCCTTGAGCAACACGCGCTCCACCGATTCGGGTACGTCGGGATTGATGGACCGCGGCAGCGGCAGCGGCGTGTAAATGTGATCGTGAATGATCGAGAACGGCGTATCGGCGCTGAACGGCACCTGTCCCACCACCATTTCGTAGAGCATGACGGCGAAGGAATAAATGTCGGTGCCCTCGTCGAGTTCCTTCTTGCCCATCGCCTGTTCCGGCGACATGTACTGGGGCGTGCCCATGATCATATCGCCCGAAAGCGTGGACTCGCCCGCGGCGGCGATGCGCGCAAGGCCAAAATCGGCGAGATAGATCGAGCCGTCGGTGGTCAACAGAACATTCGAGGGCTTGATATCGCGATGCAGGATGCCCATCTTGTGCGCGTACGCCAGGGCTGATCCAATCGCCGTGATGATCTTGTTCAATTCTTCGCTGGAGAGCGGTCCGCGCTGCAGGCGGGCCTTGAGCGTCTCCCCTTCGATATACTTCATCACCAGATACTTGCGTCCCGTATGCTCGGCATAATCATAGACCGGCACAATATTGGGATGTTCCAATTTGGCCACAAGCCGCGCCTCACGCTGAAAACGGGCTTCGAAACTCGGGTCTTCTCCAAAGGCGGTATGCAAAACCTTGAGTGCCACATAGCGGTCGAGCGAGGCGTGGTAGGCCTTGAAGACCGTAGCCATTCCGCCCTGCCCCAACTGCTCGATTATTTTATACGGACCTACATTTTCACCGACAGCAAATGACATGGTTTCCTCTTTAATGGCCCCGATTATAGCCGAGGGCGGTTAATTTGGCATGTGCCGCATGTAAAGTAAAAGTAAATGAAAAGCTTTCCGTCACAAGAAAAAATTGCGGGTTACGCAACTGCGCAACCCGCAATTAGCAAACTACTTTATTACGAACTATCTGTTATTGAGCGCCGCGACACCCGGCAGTTCCTTGCCTTCCAGGAACTCGAGCGATGCGCCGCCGCCCGTTGAGACGTGGGTCATCTGCTTGGCCACACCGGCCTTTTTCACCGCGCTCGCGCTGTCGCCGCCGCCAATGACGGTTGTCGCGCCGGACTCGGCCAGCAGCTTCGCGAGAGCAAAGGTCCCTTCGGCAAATTTCGGGAATTCGAACACGCCCACGGGGCCGTTCCAAACCACAAGCTTGGCGCCCGCCAATGCGTCCTTGTAGGAAGCGAGCGTCTTCGGGCCAACGTCCAACATACGCCAACCAGCGGGGATCTTTTCCACTTCCACCGTCTGCGAGTTGGCCTCCGCATCGAACTTGTCCGCGATGACCGCATCCACCGGCAGGATCAACTTATTGCCCAACTTGGCAAGCAGGCTCTTGGCCGTCTCGAGCGCTTCGGCTTCCACGAGGCTGTCTTGCATATTCAGTCCCTTCGCGGCGAGGAAGGTGTTCGCCATGCCGCCGCCGATGATGAGCTTGTCACATTTCGCGGCCAGCGTTTCCACCACCAGGATCTTGTCACTGATCTTCGCGCCGCCAAGAATGGCAATGTAAGGATGCTCCGGGTTCGAGACCGCGCGGCCAAGATATTCCAGTTCCTGTTCCATCAAAAAGCCAGAGACTGCCGGCAGGAAGCGCGCAATGCCCTCCGTGGATGAGTGAGCGCGATGCGCCGACCCGAAGGCGTCATTTACATAAACGTCGGCCAGCGCAGCCATCTGCTTCGCGAGATCGAGATCGTTCTTCTCCTCCCCTTTATGAAAGCGCGTGTTCTCGAGCATGATCACCTGGCCCGGCTGGAGTGACTTTGCCATCGCCTCCACCTCGGCACCCACACAATCCGGCGCCATCTTCACCGGGATGCCCAAGTGTCCGGCCAGCACATCCGCGGCGGCCTTCAGGCTGAACTCCGGGTCCGGCCCCCCCTTCGGGCGTCCGAGGTGACTCGCGAGAAGCAGCGAAGCACCCTGCTCGAGACAGTATTTGATCGTCGGCAGCGCTGCCTTGATACGCTTATCGTCAGTGACCTTGCCTTCCGCCATCGGGACGTTGAAGTCCACGCGCATGAAGACCCGTTTACCTTTGAGGTCGATATCTTTTACAGTTTTCTTATTCATTGTTGCTCCGCAGTACACATGTACACACGTAAACACGTTACATGAAACAGGTACACAGGAATGAAAGCCACCTGTGTACCTGTTTACCTGTGTACCTCTACAGACTCTTTGCCATGAGGGCGGCCAAATCCGCGGTGCGGCACGAGTAACCCCATTCGTTATCGTACCAGGTGACAACCTTGACGAAGTTGCTCTTCTCCTTGCCGAGCACGCTGGTGAACGGCAGGTCCACGGAGGAGCTGTGCGGGTCACCCTTGTAATCAATGGAGACAAGCGGCTCGTCCACGGCCTGCATCACACCCTTGAAGCGCGGCTGTTTGGCGGCATCGCGGAAGGTCTGGCGCAGTTCCTCGGTGGAAGTTTCCTTCTCGAGCTCGGCGGTAAAGTCCACCACAGAAACGGTCGAGGTCGGCACGCGCAGGGCATACCCATCAAACTTGCCTTTCAAGTCCGGGATCACGAGCGAAATGGCCTTGGCCGCGCCGGTCGTGGTCGGGATGATGCTCATCGCAGCGGCGCGCGCGCGGCGCAGGTCACTGTGCGGCAGGTCAAGAATTTTCTGGTCATTGGTGTAGGCGTGGATCGTGGTCATGAATCCGCGCTTGATGGTGAAGTTATCGTGCACAACCTTTGCGGCAGGCGCAAGACAGTTGGTGGTGCAGGAAGCG
>CAYNQA010000115.1:0-9227 GCA_964399225.1 uncultured Anaerolineaceae bacterium | reverse complement strand
AAGTTTTTCCACGTCTGGAAGGGCATCCATGCGGCGTGGATAAGATAAAGCATAAACAGGGACGGTTTTTGCGGCCTTTGCACAGAAAGCAAGGTGATCGGCAAGCAAGACAGGAGGGAAGATGCGGGTGCCGGCAGTGTGTCCAAGCAGGATCGGGACGGCACTGCTTGCCGACAGTTTTACCAGGGATGGAGTTGCGCTTTCTCCTAAGAGACAGATGGCTCCCACTGGAAGTTGATCGGGCAGGGAAGTACCAGGTTGTTCATTCAGCGGCAATTTGAGTTGCGGGAAATGCGGCCAGGCAGTCAATCCGGCCTCAATGGTGACGGGGAGGATGTCATCGGATACCAGGCGCGATTCTGGGTCGCCGGTGGATGCGAGAAAGGCCGCCAATGTAGACTTTCCACGCCCGGATTCGCCGACGAAGAGCAAAGCTCGCCCGTTGCAGGTCACCGCACTGGCGTGCATGCTCCAAACATTCCGCAAGGCCAAAGCAAGGACCAGGACCGGCCCAACAAGGATCTCCCGGTCCAGTTGCGGCCAGGGTTGGTCATCACCAATGCGCTGAATGCTTTCGCCACGCATGGATACAAAAAAGCTGCTCCCGCCAGACACCTTCAGAATATAGCCGGATAGAGCAGACCATGTTTCCACATGGCGAATCGATCCGCCAACCAGGCCGTCTGTTTGGGCGAGGAGAGAGGTGGGCGATGTTGAATCAGCACTGAGGGGGGGCGAGGCGGGTGCTATTCCGCTCATTGTTTGGTCCGCGACGCCAAAGGGGGTTAATTCCAAAACCGGGCAGGAAAATTGAAATTCCTGCCCGGCTGGACGATATGCTTTCATTGCGAGGGGATTATTAGGGGGTCTTCTGGTTGATCTGGCCTCCGCTGAAGTCCACGGGAGCGCCTGAAATTCCTAGAGTGAGTGTCCGAAGGTCGCCCAATTTTTCTAGTTGAGGTTTCCGATATTTCTTGCGGAGATTGGGTTTGGTCTCTTGTGTTGCTGTTTTTTCTTCCTGAATGAGCTCATTTTGGGGATTCATTGAAAAATACTCCTATCAACAAGTGCGGTGGCTACGCATTTATACCACGACTCAAAAGAAACGCATAGCCATGCGATCATGGACTCTGTGCCAACCTGATCGGCGTTTGCGCTGATCTTGATATGAGAGCTCAGCCAATCGGCACGAATGTACTTCTTCCAAACGGCGGCTGGGTCGGAGAGGCAGGTTTCAATGACACTCATCTCCTTTTCCATCCCGAGTTTGTAGAATTTGAGCAGGGCGGTAGGACGCGGGCGGCTGCGAATGATCTCCGGCAGGGTGTCTTTCATGGAAATGCGCAGGATATGTTTATATAGGCCATCCCGGTAAAGCATGTAAGCTGGTAGGGAAAAAACATATTCGATCAGGCGCCGATCGCGGTAGGGATGACGCAGTTCGATGTTGTAGCGGTTGGCAAGCGGGATCTCGGCGGTAATGCCTGAGGCGGTTTGCAGGGAGAGCAGGTTTTCATGACGTTCAAGGCTCTCAGGGAAACGGGTTGCGGAAGGAGACCATCTGGATGCTGCGAATGGGGTGAGCCACTCCGGTGGAAAGGGGGCGGCTCTGAGTTTTTTTACCAGCGACGCGGGCAGGGCCTGTTTGGTGAGATTGCGTAAAGTCCGCTCAAAAATACGTGAGGCGCGAACGTTTTCCCAGCCCCGGTTGCGAATCTGCCCGCGCAAACCTTGTAATGACGCGAAAACCTTTCCTTCTAGAAGCAGGTCAGACAGCCAATCCAGGCCGGCGCCGTAGAGGTGGTCCCCGCCTTCGCCAGTCATCAGGACGCCAAGGCCTGCCTTGTTTGCGTTGTCGTACATTTTGTGCTTGATCCAGCGAAAGATATTGCCATCGGGACGGTTGGGATATTGTTCCCACTCTCCCCAGTTCTTGTATGGCCAGAGGTTATCGCAGGGGAGCTGGATGGAATCGGTGTTCCATTGGTCGCGGACAGCGTCCATGTAGACTCGTTCGTCGCACTCTTTGAGGGATGGGTCATCGAAAACGAAGGAGACCGTCTTGAGTTGCGCCGGCGCCGACATTTGCGCTGCAAGGCAGGCGATCGAGGTGGAGTCTAAACCTCCGCTCATGAGCACACCTACTGGCTTGGCGGCGCGCATGCGGGCACGGATGCTCTCTTCGAGCAAGGAGCGAAACTCCCGGGCATATTCTTCTTCATGCTTATAGCGTGTGCGCCTTGACGGATCTGGGCTCCAGGAAAAGAACTTTTGCTCGCCGCCGTCGGTGAGTGTCATGACCTGCGCGGGGGGAAGTTCATTAACTTGCTTGAAGAAGGTCTCGAATTTGGGAGGGGGTTGGAAGGCAAAATAGGATGCGATCCCGATTTCATCGAGGGTCACTACGGGCAGGGCTGCGGTCACAGCCCAGGGTTCGGATGCGATGGCAACCAGTGAGCCGTGAACTGCGTGATAGAGAGTTCGGTCGCCGAGGGCATCCCGGGCGCAGATGATCTGCCCGGTCGATTCATCAAAAAGGACCAGCGCATACTCACCAAGAAAGGTTTCGAAACAGGCTTTTCCCCAACGGGCATAGGCGTGAAGGATCAGGGCCGCGTCGGATGTGGACGGGGGAAGCTCGAGCCGGGGAAGAAGCTCGCTACGATTATCCAGCCTCCCGTCCAGTACGAGGCGAAAGGGGAGACCGGAAATATGCAACGGCTGAATTTCGTCAGCCTCCTCCGGGGTGGAGCGGAGAAGCCAGTGTCCCATGGCGATGTGGCTGGAGATGTATTCTCCGCGCCCATCCGGTCCGCGATGAGTGAGGCGTCCCATCATTTCCGCGAAGGTGGCAGGGTTGATGGGCTGGCCGTTGCGTTCGAATAGTACGACAAAAGCGCTCATGGTTTTAATTATAAAGCAGGTGTCTTAAATAAGAACCTGCGAGGCAGGTCTTGCATCTGCCTCGCAGGTGAGTGTTGGATGTGTTGCCGCTTACGGTTGAACCATCAAGGCAGGGTCGCCCATGAGGGTGAAGCCGAAGAGCATGTCAACCATGGTCGGGTCCGAATTCGCCATGTCGATCTTGGCGAGTTGGATGGCCTGACCGAGGGTCATGCCTGGGGTGAACAGGCGTGGGATGAGCACCTGGCTGAGTGCTTCCTCGGACCGTGTGTCGCCGCGGGTGACAACACCCAGGGTGGCGGCGGCGCCCCGATCGCCAGAGAGCAGGAGCGACTGAGTCAGGTGGTTGTATCTGGGATCAACATAGTAGTTATCCCAACAACCCCATTGGATGGCCACGAACGGCTTGCCGGCATTGCTGAGGCTGGCGGCCTGAGCCGTGTTGAACACGGCAGGGAAGGTCCACTGGCCGGGAGCGGAGTGACCGGTGAAGATCACGAGGGCTGTACCGCGGTTCATGGCGGCCAGCAGGGCCGTGTTGGCCGCTGAAACGCTCATGTCATCCAGGAAGATGTTTTCCTTGGTCCAGCTTGTCGGCAGGTTGGTGGACATCGTCATGGCGTGGTTCTTGTAGGAACCGGTGTCGTCGAAGCGGTCAGCGACGAAGACAGCGCTGGTGGCGTAGTCGCCGGAACGGTTGCCGTAGGCCAGGGTCTTCTGGATCATGGTGGCCAGTTCGCCTGTAGTGCGGACCGGGAAGCGGCCGATGGCTACTTCAGGCGCTTTGTCGCCGTCTGTGTCGGCAAAGAGGGCATCAGACGGTACGAACGAGTCGTAGGTGCCGGTCTTCGTGTACATGGACGGGACGAACGAGACGCTGGTGCTGACGTAGTTGCGGTAGTCCGCCGAGTCGCCACCGACGATCAAGACATATTGCGTGCCAAGGTTCTTCTCGGCATGGGCGATGTAGTCTTTGATGGCCTGCGGGCTGAAGGTGCCGCCGGAGTAGCGGGCGTAGATGTCGCGGACATCAACGGTGTTGACCGTGAAGCCCTGCGCCCGGCGCGCCGCGACCAGGTCGCCGAGCCCACCCAGGAAGTTCGGGTGCGAGATGATCAGGTAGCGGGCAGGGGTGTCCAGACCGGTCGTCTGGCGGGCTGCCTCGAAGGTGGGTGCGTTGAGGGCAGTCACCTCGCTCACAACGTACGAAGCCGCTTGATTCGTACCCGCGAAGTTCACCTTGTAGGTGGAGCCGGAGGCTTGAACTGAAACGTTGGTGATGCGAACCAGGGTGCCTGCATCGACACGGTAGACTACCACGTTGCGCGACAGGAGGTCGGTCACCTGGATGTTCTTGCCGGAGGCGGTGAAGGACAGGCTGCCGTTTACTGCCTTGAAACTGCGCTGATAGGTCAACGTGAACTGGTCGAAGGTGACCACATCGTAATCCAAGCCGCGGTCGTTCGGGAGCGTCAGGCGCAGGGTGTTCGCGCCATCCCGCAGGGTATTGGCCGGGATGTCGATGTTGAAGACGCCTTCGGCAAATCCATCGAAGGAGAGGTCGCCAACCTGTACGCCGTTGATGCTGACCAGTACGTGATGGTCATTGGCGGCAGGCCACTGGGTGAGACCCCACAAGGTGAGTTTCATCGTAGCGGGCGCGGTTGCGTTCGCCAGATTGGTCACCGTGAAGGATGTATCCCAGTTCTGCGGGCTGTTGGCAAACATGTAGGTGTCGTACCACGGATCGTTGCCGAGCGCGTAGGTGGCGTACTCTTTTTGGTTGTTCACCGTCATGGTCTCAGTGAAGGAGGCCGGCGGGGTGACAAGGCGGTTGTAGGCCGCTGCGCTGGAGGAGGCACGTGCTCCCTTGCTAAATTGCAGCGTATACACATTGGTGTTGGTGTACAGGTTGTCCAGCGCCTGACCGTAAAACTCGAAGTACGAGCCGGTGCTGAAGCGGGTGCCGCGCACGTACACATAGATGGGCACGTTCACGCCGTTGCTCGTAAGTTTCAGGTCGCGCGTTGTGGCGTTGCTGAAGTCGAAGCCGGCATCGCGCAACATCTCGAAGGTGACGCGGTACAAGCCGGTCTTGTTGACCTTGAGGTTGACGCCGGCGCTCGAAGCAGTGACGACAATGTTCGCGCTGTCGTTCACGCGCATTGCGCTATTGGCCTCGGCGCGTGTGACGGACCAGTCGATGAGTTCGGAAGACGAGCGATCGCCATAGGTTTCGCCGGCGTTGAACGGTCCGTGCAGTTCGGTCTGGCCGCCGACAGACACATCTTCGATGTAGAAGGTGCCGGCGTTGGACGCTGCGCTGAAGGAATAATCCTGGCGGTTCATCGAGTCGGCAGACTTGGAGGCGATCAGTGCGCTGTTGAGGCGATTCATCTCGCCGTCATACAGGTTGAAGCCGAGGTTGCCGCTTTCCATGGCGGTGGACCACTCGAAGGAGACCGAGCCGCCCTGGCTGCTCGCCTGGAAGTGAGACAGTGTGACGGGGGTCGGGCCGTTCAAGATTGGGAAGCGGTAGTCTTCCACTTCGCCGTTGGTGGTGGCACCAAAGTAGGCGATGTTCGGCAGGCCCGGCGCGGTGGGGAAGAGGCGGAAACGGGCGTAGTAGTAACCGTCCGGAACCAGGCCAACGCCATTCGGAGTGGTGATGGCGAGATCCTGGTTGTTGCCAGCCGTAACGCTCTGGCTGATGACCATTTCGCGCCATTCGCCGGCATCGGTGTAATCGCCGTCGTTGTTCGAGTCGTACGAGTCGCCGAAGTCACCATCGCCGTTCCAGTCGATCCAGCCAACGAGATAGCCGGAGCCAACGATATCGAACTGCAGGATGCCCGCACCGTCTTCCCAGCCGTGGCCGGGGGCGCCGCCGTTCTCGTCGGTGTTTTCGGTGGCGAGGAGAGGCATAATCACGCCGTCTTCATCACTACCGTCGCCGGTGGCATCGGTGCTTGGTTGACCATTCGACTCGGTATCGGGCGTGGTGCCAAAGTAGAGCGTGTTGGTGCTCTGCATGTGGCGCGGGCCGTCTGGCGAGTGGCTCAGGTTGACCGAGTAGCTGGCCGGGTTATCACCGAAGTCATAGGTGCCGGTCAGGGTGAAGGAGAAGTCGCGGTCCACGATGGTGGAACCGGCCGTAGTGGCATTGATGACCTGCAAGGCTGAAACCGTGTCCCCGTCGGGGGCGACCGTTTCTTCGGTCTCGGTAGTCTGGGAGCCATCGCCGCCAGCGTTGACCGAGCCGGTGGTGGAGGTCATGTTCAGGCCATCGACCGGGGCGCCGATCGAGATCACGTAGTAGGTGCCAGCGCCATCGGCCAGACCGGTGAAGGAGTAGTCACCGTTGGCATCGGTGGTGGTGGTAGCGATCAGGATGGTGGTCTCGCCCGGATCGAGCAAGCCGTTGGTGTTGGTGTCGTTCAGTTTGTAGAGGTTGACGGTCTTGCCAGAGTAGGCAGACTCACCCGCGCCGGTGTTGACGCCGCTGGGATCGGCATTGTTGTCACCGCAGACGCCGTCTGCCGTGACTTCAAAACAGATCGTGCCGCTGATGCTGGTGGTACCCACGAAGCGGTAGCCGAAGTCGGCATCGAGTCGCAGCGGATCGGTTTCGCTATCGCAGCCGTTGGGGGTGGTGGTACAGCCGCCAACGTTGGTGATTGCACCTGCCGCATCCATGAGAACCGTTGTGGAACTGTTGGTTGTTCCATCCGGGTCGTAGGTGTTGGTCAGGCTGGCGCTCGGCCACTGCGCGTCGGCGGTGTTGACTGTGACCGTCCAGGTGAGGGCGGTGGATGTGGTGATGCCGCTGAAAGCGTATCGGCCATCGGCGTCCGTTTCGGTGGTGAGTGTGAGGACGGTGACGCCGTTGTATGTCACGCCGTTGACGACCGCGCCGTTGGGCGGGGTGGTGGTGGCGGTGACGGTAATTTCGGGAATTCCAACTTCGCCGGAGTCAAAGCTGCCGTCGTTATCGGCATCGATCCAGACCGAATCGCCGAAGTTGCCGGGGATCTGGTAGCCGAAGTCGGCGCCCACGTAGTTCGAGCCGTTGTAAAGGCGCTGGCCATCACGGTGATCGCAGACCTGGCTGCTCGGTTCGCCC
Organism: uncultured Anaerolineaceae bacterium; assembly: GCA_964399225.1. GTDB lineage: Bacteria > Chloroflexota > Anaerolineae > Anaerolineales > Villigracilaceae > Denitrolinea. The sequence continues at coordinate 2,200 of CAYNQA010000115.1, read as the reverse complement.
GGATCGGCCGGGTGGTTGAGGTCGAGGCAGGAGAAGCCGTCGGTGCTGGGATCGCCCGTGAGGGTGGAGCCAGCCGGGGGCGTGACCTGAACCGCGTAGTAGCCGGGGGTCAGGCCGTTGAAGTTGTAGAAACCGCGCGCAAGATCGTCGCTGGCTTCAATGGCGCCGCTGCGGTTGATATCGATCGAGTTGCCAACGACCGGGAAGCCCAGGTAGGAGGTACAAACGGTGATGTTACCGTCGGTGACCGTACACCCGGAGGCGGAGCCATCGTCGGCGGTGGTGATCAGGCCATCGCCAGTGATGTCCATCTTGCCGTTGATGATCTCGTAGCTGGTGGTGGTGGTCGAGCCGGTCGCAACCAGGGTTCCCGATTCGGCGACATCGTACTTGCTGTTGTTGTTCGAATCGGTGAAGGTGTAAAGCGTGACCGTCACGCCCGGGATGCCGGGTTCGTTGAAGTCCTGCGTGCCGTCGCCGTCGAGGTCCTGGTAGACCGTGTCGCCGATGGAGGCGGGCGGAGCGAAGGCGAAGTCGGCGGTCAACACGCTGGATGTGTTGGTGGCGAGCACCTTGGTGAAGTACACGTCGGGGTTGCCGTTCGTGAAGGTGGTGTCACCGGAGGAGTTGCTCGGGATGTACTCGTTGCCAAAACCGTCGTTGGGGATGGCGCTGGCATTGGTGGTGCGATCGAGCACCACGCGGTAGGTGCCCGCGGGCAGACCGGTGAACAGGTAGTTGCCGTTCGAGTCGGTCGTGTCGGTGGCCACAGTGACCCAGGTGTTGTCGCCGTTGAAGTCCACTTGCAGTTCAACTGTGACGCCGGAGATGCCGGTTTCAGCGCCGCCCTGCGTGCCGTCGCCGTTCATGTCACGGAAGACGGTGTCGCCGAGCTGGCCGGTACCGGTCGGCCGGTAGCCGAAGTCGCGGGTCAGGTCGGTGGCGGTCAGGCTGAAGGTGGACTGGTTGTCCATCAAAGTGGTGCTGTCCGGGTCCTTGGTTTGGGACATGCCGGTCGGCAGAGAGGAGGGAACCACGCGCACGGTGTAGTTGCCCACCGGGTAGCTGACAAAGAGATAGTTGCCACTCGTGTCGGTGGTCGTACTTGCGATCACGGTCACGCCATCCGGGCCGAGAAGCTGCACGGTGACGTTCGGGATGCCTTCATCAATGGCATCCTGTGTGCCGTCGCCATCCCAGTCGAAGAAGATGGTGTCGCCGATGTTGAAGGTGCCGCTGCCCACGCCGTAACCGAAGTTGACGTTCGTGGTGCCGCTGGTGTTGTTCACCAGGTCGCCAGGGAAGGTGCCTGGAGTAAGCGGGGTGGTGCCGGGATCGGCCGAGCGGCTGTCACAGGTTGTACAAACGCCAGCCTGGTTTACATCCGCGCTTTGGGTGCCGGAGATAAACTCCTCGTGGACATCCACATAGTAGAAGCCATCCCACAGGTTCGGGAAGATGTAGCCGCCTTTGAGGAAGTCATCGCCGGTTTCGTTATAGGTGCCATCGCGGTCTGTGTCGACGTAGCCGCCGCTGACCGTAAATACACCGTAGTTGGAACAAACGCTTACCGAGCCGTTGGTGATGGTACAACCATAGGCGGAACCATCGTCATCAGCGTCGCCAGCGGTGATACCGTCACCGTCCACATCCACCAAGCCGTCCACGATCGCGTACGGATGCGTGCTGGTGGAACCGATGTAGACCCATGAGCCGGTATCGTTACCATTGACGTCGTTGCATGTTTTATTGGTGCCCGGGCTGGTGCCAAACGCGCCGGTCGAAGCGATCACACAGCCAAACAGGTCCACCTCGATGTTACCGATGCCTGTGTCGCCGACTTCGTAACCGGCGGTGCCGTTGGGCTCGGTCCAAAGTGCGGTTGCCCAACCATTCGCTGTGTTGTTGTCATCGAACACGCGACCGGAGAGAGGCTGGGTGCCGGTGTTCGGGTCGATATCCACCGGCGCCTGGTTGTCGCTTTCGCTTCGCAGGTCCGAGTTGGCCGGCAGGCCGCTCGAGAAGTAGGCATTGGTGGACTCATCGTAGTTGATGGTCGTAGTAGTGCCAGTTGTTGCAGCCACAGCCTGGAAGGTGACGGTGATGTACTTGATCTGGCCAGGGTAGAGCGGACCCACATTCGACCAGGAGATCTCGGTGCTGTTACCGTCGATCACGCTCGGGCCGCGCGAGATCGGCA
>CAYNQA010000114.1:0-9252 GCA_964399225.1 uncultured Anaerolineaceae bacterium | reverse complement strand
GCTTCCTGCAACATGCGCTTCTCATTGCGGATGATGACATCCGGCGCGCCGAGCTCAAGCAGACGCTTGAGGCGGTTGTTGCGGTTGATCACGCGGCGGTACAGATCGTTCAGGTCCGACGTGGCGAAGCGGCCGCCGTCCAACTGAACCATCGGGCGCAGGTCCGGTGGGATCACAGGAAGAACCGTAAGGATCATCCATTCGGGGCGATTGCCCGAACGGCGGAACGCCTCGACCACCTTCAGGCGGGTTGTGGCTTTCTTGCGTTTCTGCTTGCTCTTGGTGGTCTTGACTTCCTTCCAGAGTTCCTCGGAAAGGCGGTCAAGATCAAGACGCTTTAGGATGTCATAGAAGGCCTCGGCACCCATGTCGGCGCGGAAGACCTGACCCCAACGCGACTTAAGTTCGCGATAGCGCATTTCACTTAGGAAGGTAAAGGGACGCAGTTCAAGCAGTTCGTCGCGCATGCGCGAGTTCTGTCCCTGCGAAACGGAGGACTGATCCTCCAATTCGCTGCGCAGGCCGTTCATCTTCTGTTCGGCATCGGCCTTCACGCGGCCAATGTCCATCTTGATGTTCTCGAGTTCACGCGAACGTTCGTCTTTTAGTTCGTTCTCGATGTTTTCGAGGCGCTGCTTGACGATCTTCTGCACCTGGCTGATATGCTTGGCAGCAATGGTTGTGCCAGCGCTGACAAGGATCTCACCGGTCGCGCCAAACTGGATATCTTTCTTGGCGGCCTTACCCATCTGTTCCTGCAAGGCCTTCTCGAGTTTCTGGCCTTCCTTAATGACGGGCTCGAGGCGGTCGGCCACTACTTCATCATAGTTCTGTTCGAGCGCGGCCTTGCGCTGGTTCAATTCCGAAATGGAATGGTCACGGTTGAGTTTGATCTCAGCAATGCGCGAGTTGATGCCGGCGGCCTGTTCACGTTCCGAGACCGAGATCTCATCCTCGAGGCGCTGCATGGCTTTCTTGCGGGCTTCCTCATCCACATAGGTGACAATGTACTGTGCAAAGTACAACACACGGTCGAGGTTGCGGCGCGAAATATCCAGCAGCATGCCGAGGTAGGAGGGGATGCGGCGGGTATACCAGATGTGCGCAACCGGAGTAGCCAGGCCAATATGGCCCATGCGTTCGCGGCGCACTGCAGAGCGGGTCACTTCGACGCCGCACTTGTCACAGATGATGCCTTTGTAGCGGGGGTTCTTGTATTTACCGCAATAGCATTGCCAATCGCGGGTCGGGCCAAAAATGGCCTCACAAAAAAGACCATCCTTTTCCGGCCGAAGGCGGCGGTAGTTGATGGTTTCGGGTTTAAGCACTTCACCATACGACCAGGACATGATCGTTTCCGGCGAAGCCAGGCTGATACGGAGTGCAGTCAATCCCTTGGTTTCCACAGGGTCCTCTCCTCGTTATACAGAGTCCACGTCCCCGGGCAAATCCGTGCAATAGAGACAAACAAAGGCAAGCGCTTCGAGAGGTTCTCTCAAGCGCTTGCAGGGATTTGCTCGGTCAGTTTTACTTCCAACGACCGTTATTATACGGACTCCACCCGATTCGTGCAAGAGGCTCGCTCAGTCAAATTTCAGCAAAAGCAGGATGTCTTCCAGCGCGGCGGCGAGCATTTCGTGTTGAATATCTTCGCCTGCCTTGTACCGCCCACCGAACGATCCGTCTCCGTAGACCTCGCGGGCGGTTCGGGCGTCCATGACGGCGGATGGCACCTTCGGCGGGAGCTTATCCCCCTCTGGCGTTTCACCGACCATCGTGAACGGGAAGGCTTCCAGCCAATTGGCATGGGTTGGCTTGATGCTGTGTTTCACTGCCACGGCTTCGATGGAGTGTGAAAGCCACCAGTCGTACCAGTTGAGTTTCAGGTCAGGCAGGCTGTTGTTGAGTTCGTGCAAAAAGGTTTTCGCCGGGCTGTTCCCGCCGTGACCATTGAGCACGAGGATGCGGCGGAAACCCTGTCCATGCAGGGAGCGGACGATATCTTCGACGGCGGAGAGCAACGTGCTGACGCGCAAGCTGATCGTGCCGGGGTAGGCGAGAAAGTACGGGGAGCAGCCAAAGTTGAGCGAGGGCGCCACCAGCACCCCCGTCCGTTGGGAGGCGGAATCGGCGAGGGCTTGCGGGATGCGGATGTCGGTCAACAGACTGAGAGAGGCATGTTGTTCGCATGAACCAAGGATGAGCATGATGCGGTCGTCTTCTTTTAGGTACGCTTCCACATCCATCCAATTTAAATCTTCGAGGCGCATGATATCTCCAATAAAAAAACTACGGCGGCGGGACAGGCGGAGTCTCCGTCTCGGTGGGAGGCGGTGTGTCGGTGGGCGTCGGCGGAATATCCGTCGGCGTTGGCGTGGGCGTATCGGTCGGGACGATGATGATGATCTCGGTCGGCGACGGGGTAAGGGTGGGCGGGATGAACGTGGGCGGCAGGGGCAGGACAATGATGAGTCGGATCAGGCGCTCGGCATAGGCTTCATTCTGGCCGATCATACGCAGGCGCAGGATGATCTCACCGTTGGGAATGCCATCGGCATTGAACTCGAAAAGTTCCCCGCCCTTGCCCGGCTCATCGCTGACTGTAAGCGGGATCCAATCATCAAAAGGATCATTGACAATGCGGAAATCAAGCGCCCAGCCTTTGAAGCCGGCCGTGGCATCCGCAACTCCGATCACCTTGATGATCGGATCATCACTGATGACCTGGCGATCCTTTAAATTGGTGATCTCGAGGATCGGGTGCGGATCGTCCCTGGTGCATTCGCGCTCCGGGGCATAAACGAATTTCTGCGGCAGGTCATTGGCTTCGAGCCAATTCTTCCCTTCGTTGGATTCGAGCCACTTACGCGCCCATGGATCGTTGACACGCATGGCGTTGGTCTCTTCGGTAAACTCGTCGCAGGCGGCGGAGGCTTCGAGCCGAGTCCACGTGTCTATGGTGACTTTGCTGAACAGGTCCTTGTTGGGCGGGAGCGGAGGCTGGTCGCTGGCGAAGAACTCGCGATATTGGTCGCCTTTGCACCACTGTGAAGGCTCGGCGCCCGTGAGGGAACAAACGATCTTATCAATGATGCCCTGCGGCGCAACAAACGGAGTCGGGTTGCCGTTGCTGACGCGCGGCGCGGCATACTGCATGAACTGCGACCAGATGGGCGCGGCGCCGGTCGAGCCGGTCGTGTTGACCATGGGGCTGTAATCGGCGTTGCCGATCCACACACCGGTCACGAGGTCGGGAGTGTAGCCGAGCGTCCAGTTGTCGAAGACCAGTTCGGCGGCGTCGCCGCGTGCGGTGCCGGAAGTGCCGGTCTTGGCGGCGGCAGGGAAAGGCAGGTTCAAAACGGAGTTGCGCCCAAACATCCACGAACGGGCTTCATTGTCCGAAAGGATCGAGGAGATGAGGTAGGCATGTTCCGCGCGGATGACCTGCTCGCCTTTGGGCGCTTGATATTCTTCGATAACGTTGCCCTCGTAATCGGTCACTTTCAAAATCGCCACCGGCGGAATCTTCACGCCCTCGTTGGCAAAGACGGCATAGGCGGAGGTCATGTCGAGCAGGCTGACCTCGCCGCCTCCCAACGTGAGCGCAAGACCGTAGTCGGACTGGGTCAGCGAGGTGATGCCGAGGCGTTCAGCCATCGCGATCAAGCCTTCTTTCTCGGCTGTATCCGGATTGTCGTACACGCCGACGAAATCCAACGCTTTCACCGCGGGGACGTTGAACGAATTTGCCAGCGCCACACGCACCGTGACCGGACCGTGAAACTTGCCGTCGTAGTTGAGCGGCTTGTACGGCTCGCGCGTATCGGTGGCGAGACCAGAGGGCGGGAACTCGCTGGGCACGTCCCAGATCAGGGTGGAGGGAGTCCAGCCTTTTTCAAATGCGGCAACGAACGTAATGGGTTTGATCGAGGAACCGGGCTGGCGCGTCTGGCTGACGGCCATGTTGATCTGCCCGGCGATGGAGTCGTTGTAAAAATCGGCCGAGCCGACCATGGCAAGGATCTGCCCGGTCGAGGGCTGAATGGCGACCAGCGCGCCGTTACGGGCATTCTTATCGGCGAGCGCGGCAACCTGCTCGCTCAAAATTCGCTGGGCTTCGTCCTGCAATTGCGGATCGAGGGTGGTGTAGATGGTGAAGCCCGAGCGATAGATGGTCTGCGCGTCGTATTTCTGTTCGAGTTGACTGCGGACGTAATAGACCCAGTGCGGATAACGGATGTTGACATCCGGCGGCGGGAAGTTGTAATTGCGGATCTCATCCGAGGCGCGCGTGGCGGCGGTCGCATCCACACAGACGGGGGCCGGGCTGCTGCTGACGGCGATACATCCGCGCTCCTCGCTCAGGGTGTACATCAACACCAGCACCTGGTCGTTGCGTCCCAGCGTGGCATCGCGGTTGGTGTGGATGTCGTACACGCCCGGCGATTGCGGCAGGCCTGCCAGGAAGGCGGCTTGCGCAAGGGTCAACTTGTCGGCGGTGGTGTTGAAATAGGTCTCGGAGGCGGCTTCGATGCCGTAGGCGAGATTGCCGTAATATATTTCGTTGAGATAGAGTTCGAGGATCTCTTCCTTGCTGTAACGGCGCGTCAACTCGGCGGCGAGGATGATCTCGCGCGCCTTACGCTGGATGGTCCGTTCGGCGCGTTCCTCGGGCGAGAGCAGGAGCGCGCGGGCAAGTTGCTGTGTGATCGTGGAAGCGCCTCCGCCCTGGCCGCCTGTCTGATAGTTTTCCCACAATGCGCGGACGATGGCCCACACATCGAAACCGGGGTGGCTGTAGAAATCCTTGTCTTCGGTGGCGATGGTGGCGGCCACGAGGTAGGGCGAAATTTTTTCGAGCGGCACGTAGGTGCGGCGGCCGGCGTTCGGGTCGAGGATCTCGTAGAGCACGGCCCCGTTGCGGTCGAGGATGCGCGTGGTCTCGAACTGCGAGGCGCGCGCCTGCAAATCCTCCACGCTGGGCAGGGTCCGCGCGATCGAGTAATAACTGTAGGCCGCGATGGATGCGCCGATCAGACCGATGATGACGCCCAGAAAGATCAGGCCGATCAAAGCATAGACCGAGCAACCAAACAATCCGCGCCAGTTAAAGGAAGCGGGGGGCGGAGGCGGAGGCCTGACCGCGGGCGGGCGCTGTGTGATCGGTTTCCGCGTTGTGCCTCCCGTGGGCGGATTGATGCCCCCCGAGGTGACACGCGTTCCCTCCAGGTCGATCTGGTCCACGCGGCGCGGCAGGGGCATGTTGTTCGCGTCGAGGGCCGGACGGGAGAGCGGCTCCTGGTAGACGCGCGGCCGTTCCCCCGTGACGCGATGCGGGGTGATTTCGTTCTGCGTCTCGGCTTCCGAGTTGAGCAGCCGGCGGATACGTTCGCGGTCTTCTTCGTTGTCGGTCATAAAGATTCTCGAACCGCGAAGCACGCCAAGCACGCGAAGTTTTTAAGATCTTCTTTGCGGCCTTTGCGATCTTTGCGGTTAATGGGATTTACGGTTTTAACGCGATCAGCAGCGACAACGTTCCCTTCATCAGCGCTTCGTCTTTGCTGTTGAACACGGTTACCTCCACCGAGGCGAGACCGGCCCCGAGGCGCGGCATGGCTTTCTTCTCTTTCACTTCCATCACCGCATGGACCGTGTCGCCGATGAAGACCGGCTTGGTGAACTTCCACTCGACGATCTCGCGGAAGGCAACGACCGTGCCTTCGAGCACGCCGGTGCGCATGAGCAGGCCCACGCCCACCGAGAGACCAAGCAACCCGTGCGCGATGCGCTGACCGAACTGCGTGCCCGCCGCAAAGTGCGCGTCGGTGTGGATCTGGTTGTAATCGCCGGTCAGCCCGGCGAAGGTCATGATGTCGCCTTCGGTGACAGTGCGTCCGACGGTGACGATCTTTTGTCCGACAGAAAATTCCTCGAAGTAAAGTCCTGGCATGGTAATCTCCTCAAAGTTTGATAGTTACGTGGTTGATTGCTTGGTAAAAAGATCTGGAACATGTTTTTGTAATTCCATTTTCAGATTTCCATCTTTCCATCCATTTATTTGATAAAGCGGGACAACAGGCAAAGTTCGTACTGTGCCAGGCCTGCCTTTGTTGAGATCCAGCGATAGATGAAATCCTGAAACATCCGCTCTTTTGAGAATCAAGAGTTCACCTTGAAATGGTAACCCTGATTTTTTGATCTGCTCCACATCTGCCCAGGTGCAGCGAATTTTATGAAGCGGCCATAAACGATATTCCAAACCTTCTTCTGATATTGTCAAATAACTAAAGAGCGCTCTTCCAAGTGCGACAAAGGTGAGCACAACAGAAGCAAGAGCCAAAACAATCGCAAAGAATCCAAACAAAGGCAAAACGAAACGAAAAACCCCAATCTCTCCTCCTTTATTTAGTTCCGAGATCAGATACCAAATCAGGAAAGCAGAACCCAAGGCTGGAATAGCAAGCAAAATCACGGAGCATTCCCATGCGGCGGCTTTTGGCGTCAAGCGAAATTTTGTTTGTTGCATGATATTTCCAGACAATTAAATTCAACGAGGCAACTACGTAACTATAACCCTAAATTATACCTTTCCCCTCTCGCCAATCTGCTACAATACCCCCATGCGCGAATGGAACCTCGCCCCCGGCGACCCGCTCTGCCTGACCCTCTCCGCCGATGCGCGTTTGGGCGGCGCGGACTATCTCAACGATCACACGTGGGAATTGGAGATCGGCAACGGTCAGCCTCCCGCGCTCGCCCTGCGCACCTCGTTCGGTTTGCGCGCGCGTTCGATGCGAATCTTTCCGCGCTTCGGTGAGGGACGCGCCCTCGCCACCAACCCCGCCGAGTTTCCGTCGCTGCCGCGCTTGCGTTCGTTCGCGCCCAACTTCCTCGCCCTCGACTTTTCCCCCATCGAACAAATTGACGTCCGCGCCGAATATTGGATGGCAGCCTCACAGATCCTCGCGGGACGCTTCCACGTCACCAACGCCTCCGCTAGTGCGCGCAAGATCCGCCTGCAACTGTGCGCCGTGCTAGTGCCGTTGGATGGCAAACCGTTCAGCGACGCGCAGATCCAACTCGTCAACGTGCTGACCGCCTCCACGAGCGGACTAGCCCCGCTTCTTTATATGACGGGTGGACCGGCCCCCGCTGGCGGACCGTATCCATCCCTCGGCGTGGACCTCGACCTGATATCCGGCGCATCCCGCTCGGTCACGTGGGCGCTGGCCGCGTTGAACGACACCCAAGCCTCCTTCGACGCCGCGCGCAAAACGGTCGCCCGTCCGTGGGAGGCCGAGCAGACGCGCATCGCCATGACCGCCGCCTCGGACCTGCTCGACATCGAAACCGGCGACCCCGATTGGGACGCGGCCTTCGCCCTCACGCAAACCTCCGCCCTGCGTCTCTTCTTCCCCGCCTCGGAACATTTACCGAATGCATCCTTCGTTCAATCGCGCGGACCCGATCAGGGCTACACCGCCAGAGGCGACGGGACCGATTATCCGCTCGCGTGGGCAGGGCAGACTCCGCTCGAAGCATATTACCTCGCCAGCCTTTTGCCCGGCGCGCCGAAACTTGCGCGTGGACTGTTGAAGAACTTCCTCGCTGCACAGGGTGAAGAATCTGCGCTCGACCTGCGGCCCGGCCTGGCCGGTCAGCGCGCGAAGATGCAGGCCACTCCCATGCTGGCCTCGCTCGCGTGGGAACTTTATCAAGCCACGGGCGATGATTCCATCATCGCCGAATCGTTTCAACATCTGCTCGCATTTTTCTGGAGTTGGTTTTCGCCCGCCCACGACCGCGACCGCGACGGCCTGCCCGAATGGGATCACATCCTGCAAAGCGGCTGGGACGAGAATCCGCTCTTCGATGTCTGGCATGCGTGGTCGCAGGGCGTGGATATTTCCGCGGTGGAGCACACCGCCCTGCATGCCATGCTCGCGCGCGAGGCCGGTTGCCTGATCCTCATCGCCGAAAAACTCGGGCGCGGCAATGAAATGGAATTGGTAAAACGTCAGGCCGAAGTGCTCGAGAAATCCGTCGCGTCGGCGTGGGATGAGAGCACCGCCCTGCATCACTATCGCGACCGCGACACCGACCTGACCACCGAGGGCGATGTCATCGCGAAGGGTCGCGGCGGCAAACCGCTCAAGCCCGAATTCGAGTCGGAAGGGCGAGTCCGTTTGGTGATCGAGATCCAGACCAAGGTCCCGGCGGGGAAACGGCCCGAGGCGCGCATCGCCGAATTGGAGATGAAGGAACCGGTCGAGGTCATCGCGCCGGATCAATTCCAATGGCGAAACGGCGGGATGGTCGCCACGACTCGGCAAGTCTACGAGCGGGTCGAGCGCGTGGAAATCCTCGGGCTGACGTCCGCCGACCACATCAAAGTCCGCACGCTGGACCTGACCCAGCAAGACCAGACTCTCTTCCTGCCGCTCTGGGCTGGACTCTCCGATGGACAGCGCGCCCAAGCCACGATCGGACGCGTCCTGCTTAACCCGAAGCGGTTCGACCGTCGCTTTGGGATCCCCGCCTGTGCCACCACCCCGAAGGGCGCGGATGTCGTGTGCTCCGCCGTGCACCTGCCGTGGAATCATCTGATCGGCGAGGGCCTGCTCGAATATGGTTTCCGCGAGGAAGCCGCGCGCCTGACGATGAACTTGATGAACGCAGTGATCCAAAGCTTGAAACAGAACCGCGCCTTCAGCGGACGTTATCATGCTGTCACCGGCGCCGCCCTCGGCGAACGCAACGCATTAACCGGCCTCGCCCCGCTGGGACTCTTCCTGCAAACCCTCGGCGTGACCGTCCTCTCGTCCACGCGCGTGCGGCTGGAGGGAAAGAACCCGTTCCCGTGGCCGGTCACCATCCGCTATCGCGGCCTCACCATCCAGCGCGGAATGGATTCGACGAAGATTGTTTTTCACAACGGAAAATCCGTCACAGTTACGTCTCTCGCGCCGTGCGTGGTGGAGATGTGAGAATATTTATTTGACACCCCCCAACCCCTGTGATATAAAGCCGCAACAATTTACGGATAGACTCATCCAGAGAGGCTGAGGGACCGACCCTGTGAAGCCTCGGCAACCGGTGTTAGAGAACAGAGAGTAGAGAATAGAGACTAGTTTCTACTCCCTCATCATCCACCCTCTAAGAAACGGTGCCAACTTCGGCGGACGATTGTCCGGGAGATGAGAGTGGACCTCTGTGTTTTCATGTCGCCTCTCATCGCCGAGAGGCGATTTT
>CAYNQA010000113.1:3745-9396 GCA_964399225.1 uncultured Anaerolineaceae bacterium | reverse complement strand
ATCAATACTGTATTGAAGTTGGTATTCTTTTGGGCCGGAATCAGAACGATTGGAATAAAAAGTAAGACCCAGCCCGGTTCGTCCCAACGTACTAAATGAAAATTCCAGGTATTCATTTGCAACAGGGACTCCTGTACTTGACCATCCATTAGAACTATATGCAGGAGGAGTCAACATACTGGATGAAATGTATGAATTAAAATTTGCTCCTCCCCCTAATGCAAATACGCCGGTGCCGACAGACGGTAAAGTTGTATTATCAAAGGTCCATTGCGTGATCGTCCCCCCGAAGCACGAAGTTGGCGCCCCCCGCGGCGCAGCATCCACTCGAGTCAGCCTCTGACCGCCCAGGGTGCCAAAGAGCAGGGCAGAGAGCATCAGCGCGGTTAAAGCCCAACGGGATAAAGTGGATCGTTCGGACATGCGTCAATTTTACACGATATAAGGCCCTGCGGGTATAAACCAAATAAACCGCAGCGGCGGGTAAGCAAAAAGGGATGACGAATAAAGGGGAAAGTTCAGGCAGTCGAGGCAACTGGCTCGATCACCAGTTTGATCGCCGTGCGCACCTTGCCTTCGATCTCCACGTCCACAAATTCAGGGACACAAGCGACCGCGATGTTGTCGTTCTTCAAGTAGGTGGTGGCCAGCACCAGAGCCTTGACGGCCTGGTTTACCGCCCCCGCGCCAATGGCCTGCACCTCGGCATGCTTGTGCTCACGGATCACACCTGCAATAGCCCCTGCAACTGCAGATGTACGGGAGTTCGCTGAAACCTTGATCATGTCCATGACTGCCTCCCAGCAATGAAGAGAAAGGGCAACGGTTCCATTTGATTGTACAATTTTTTCCCATGCAATACAAGAAAAATAGATATGGATTATTTTTTATATCTTAGTATTTAACAGTAGGGGGTGTGGATAATGTGGACAGAGTGCGCATGCCCGCCCAGCCAGCCTACAAATTGGTCATGTGCGCCGTGCACCCCCATATAACCCGATAATGCGGATAATATCCATCCCCAGGCCAAATGTGGAAACCTTTTGCTTCCTGTGGATGAAAATTAGCCCCAATCCCCTCCTTTCCATATTTCGGATAACTCCAAAACACCCCCCCATATCTGGGGGCGCCTCTTGCTTGACTTTTAGGCGGTTTCGGGTATCGAAAGGGGGGTTCTCCACATCGGAGGCGGGTTTTCCACAGAAACTACCTACTTATCCACAGTTTAGGGCAAGCGGAGTTGCTTTATCCATTTCTTCACAATCTATATGTGGGGGTACTTATTGGTTAATTGTTTAGACATTTTGACTAAAAAGCCAGGTTTCTGATCGAAACCTGGCTTTTTTTTACTTACAGACTTGATGAAGTTTCCAGACCGTTGGCTGTCGCCACTTCATCAAGTAGGATCTCCACTTCGTCCAGGAAGGCATCGAGCGCCTCCACTTTTTCTCCGAAGCCCATTCCAACCAGCCCCAGTTCTGTACATGCGGCCTGCCAGCCCTTGATCTTTTCTTCGGGCAGTGCGTTGGCAGCCAGTGTCCACGTGTGGATAAGGGGCCAGAGCGCGGCGAGGTTGTTGTCGCTTTCGCGCATGGCGTCGAAGGCTTTGCGGTAATAAGCGACCCGGTCCGCGTGGATGCGGGGAGTCGCTTTGCCGGTGCCGGCAGCGAATAAAAATTCGGCCTGCCAGGCGGGCAGCCATTCGGCGGGGATGCCCTCGGCAAGGGCCGAGCCGCCCAGAAGTCCGATGAGAGCCGCCGCCATCCCTTCACGGTTGACCTGTGCAGCGCGGGCGGGGAAGTCCAGCATCAGTCTGCGTTCGGCGAGGGGATTGTTCCCGCCCAGTTCTGAGACAGCACAGACCGCGTGGTATACGGCTTTCAGGTAATGAGCGATTTCAGCTGAACCGGTCTGCTCAACACTGAGCAGGTCTGTCCACACGCTTCGTCCGTGACGGAGCAGGGTGCGGCAGCGCTGGAGCGTGAGCGCCGGGCCGTTGAATTCGAACCCGCCGCGGACAGCAGCTTGAACGAAGTCGAAGAATTTTTCGCGTTCGTAGATGAGTTGGGGAGCGTAGATCTCGGGGCCGAGCCATGGGTTGACGCGCAACTCGCGGGCGGGATTGTATTCGGCGCGGGCGTGGTAGGTGATATCCACGTGGAAGTCGCCGGTCAGCTTCACGATCTCACGGCTGCGCCTGGGGTTGCCCGCGGTGACGAAGACCAGGTCGATATCGGTGACGCCGCCAAGGAAGGGATCTTCGGTGAGCAGGGATCCGACCAGGTAGGCCGCAACGATATCCTTGTCATTGAAGGCGCGGGTTTGCGTGGTTTCTTTGGCGAGTCGTATGAGTGTTTCGCGGGTGACGCGCATAAGTGCTCCAGGGATTTGAAACGTCGGTCACAGAGAAAATGTTCTGTGTTTAGTTCTGTAGCGGCAGGCTGGGTTGGTAGGGGGCGATGCCCAGGGCTTCGCGGATCTTGTTCTCCACGTACTTCAAATGCTCCGGGTTCGTCACGATGTTGATCGGGTCAGTGTCTATGGTAAGGACCGGGGTGTGATCGTATGGCTTCGAGAAAAATTCATCGTAGGCGAGATTGAGTTCGTGGATGTAAGCGCGCTCCATGTTGCGTTCGTACGAACGGTCGCGCATGGCGATGCGCTGCATGAGCACATCTGTATCGGCGCGCAGGTAGACCAGCAGGTCGGGCATGGTGATCTTCTCGGCCAGGGCTTCGTGGACGCGATGGTACATGTCCAGTTCATCCCCTTTGAGGTTGATGCGGGCGAAGAGCGAGTCCTTGGCGAAGGTGTAATCGGAGATCAGGTTTTTACCTGCCGAAAGAACCTCGCTGACGCCGCGGCGTTGTTGGTGGTAGCGCGAGAGCAGGAAGAAGATCTGTGTCTGGAAGGCGTAGCGTTCCCGGTCACCGTAGAAATCGGAGAGGAAGGGATTCTCTTCGAAGACTTCGAGCAGGATATCGGCGTTGAAGGCCGGTTGCAAGAGGCGGGCCAGGGTGGTCTTTCCGACCCCGATGACCCCTTCGATGGCTACGTACATGTGCGCTCCGCGAGGTAAGATGCCGCAAGGATACCATAGATGGGCGTACACACGTAGACAAGTACACAGGGCATCGAAACCCGTGTACGATCCTGCGTGTATATCCGTGTCCCTTTATAATGTAGACATGGCAACGATCTGCATCACTCCCCGTGTGGAAGGGACCGGCGGCATGGCGTCGTTTCGACTCAAGTTCGAGGCGGGGTTGAAGGCGCGCGGCTTCGATGTGACTCACAACCCGGATGAAGCGGATGCCGCCCTGCTGGTCATCGCCGGGACGAAGGGGATATTGCCCCTCTGGCGTGCCAAACGTCGCGGAGTGCGCATCGTCCAACGCCTGGACGGGATCAACTGGATCCACAAACGGCGCAGCACGGGCTGGCGTCACTATCTCCGTGCGGAGTATGGCAATTTTGTGTTGTCGTTCATCCGTCGTTTCATCGCAGATCATATTTTGTATCAAAGCGAGTTTTCGAAGAAATGGTGGGAGGAGTGGTACGGCAGGACGCGCGTTCCGTCCACGGTGGTGCATAACGGAGTGGATTTGAATGTGTATTCTGCCGGTGTAGGGCGGATTGCCAACCCGCCCTACCGGTTGCTGGTTGTCGAAGGCAGTCTTGGCGGCGGGTATGACATGGGACTCGAGAACGCCATCCGCCTCGCGGAGACTCTGAAAGAGAAACACAACCTGCCGATGCAATTGGTGGTGGTTGGCAAGATCAGCGACGAGCACCGCGCCCGCGTGGACGCCAAGTCGCGCGTGCCGATCGAATGGATGGGCAGCGTGCCGCGCGAACGCATCCCCGAGATCGACCGTTCTGCGCACCTGTTCTTCTCTGCAGACCTGAACGCCGCCTGCCCGAACGCGGTCATCGAGGCGCTGGCGTGCGGCCTCCCGGTGGCGGCGTTCGATACCGGCGCGCTGAACGAATTGGTGATCGGCGACGCCGGCAGGTTGGTTCCCTATGGCGGCGATGTGTGGAAAATCGATCCGCCGGATATCGACACATTGGCCGTTGCCTCCGCCGAAGTTTTGCGCGACCAGCCGCGCTTTGCCAAAGCTGCGCGCATCCATGCTGAATCCGCGCTGGGGTTGGATACGATGGTGGACGGTTATTTGAAGGTGTTGCTGGCAGAATAACACAAAGGCACTAAGGCACGAAGACACGAAGGTTTTATTTGCTGCCTTGCTGGAGACATAATGTATTCCCAAAAACAGATTTATACACCTTTACCCCCGGAGATGGAGAGATTAGCTACACTCATTGTGGATTCGGCTTATGCGGTTCACAAGAATCTTGGGGCAGGTTTGTTAGAGAGTATTTACGAACCCTGTTTTTGCCATGAGCTTATAAAACGAGGCGCGGCAATTGAGAAACAGGTGATCGTGCCATTGGTTTATGATGGCATTCATTTTAGCGAGGGACTTCGCATTGATGTTTTGGTTGAGAAATGTATTATTTGTGAATTGAAGGCGGTTGAAATAATCAAGCCGGTTCATGAGGCGCAGGTGTTGACTTATTTGAAGCTGACCAATAACCGTCTTGGATTTCTCATCAATTTCAATGTTCCCCTCATCAAGCACGGCATCCGCCGCATTATTCATTGAATCTTCGTGCCTTTGAGTCTTCGTGCCTTTGTGTCAAGGAGTAACAATGGAAGAGATCGAAACTTTTCTGCGAAAACATTTGCAAGGCATCAATGAAAATAACGTTGCCTCGTATCACGAGACCACCTCGCCGGACCTGACACTGTATGAGTGGTGGGTCACGCCGCACCGCATAGACGGTCTGCCCTTCCACGAGTTCATGATGACTGCCAACGCCGAAAAAGGAACGGTCTTTGGCGCGGAGGCAAAGGGTGAGAAATCCAAAACGCGCTTCGACCTTTCAAACCTGCACATCCAACGCTATGACGATTGTGCTGTGGCCAGTTACACTTTGTTGGTCAGCACCAGCACCGCGGACGGGGTGACCGTGGCGGCGCATAACGAAACGCGCGTGATCGTAAAGATCGATGGCGAGTGGAAAGTGGTCCATGTCCACAAGTCGCCGGCGTATGCTGCGCCGCATGTTGGATAGAAAAGAGAGCAAAGAGTGGAGAGTAGTTTGAAGTTTCGCGGACGACTTGCGTTACAGCAGCGCGTGTTGCCGAATTATCGGCAGGCATTCTTTGATATGCTTTCGCAGGCCTGCGAAGGGGGGATGAGTCTCTTTGCGGGGATGCCCCGTCCCGAAGAGGGGATCACCTCGGCTGATTTCTCGCGCATTCCGTACATTGTCCCTGCTCAGAACTTACATTTGTTTCGCGGACCGCTCTACCTTTGTTATCAACAAAGACTTGTGGATTGGTTGGAGAAAACGAATCCCGACGCATTGATCATGGAAGCGAATCCACGCTACCTCGCAACCCCCTCTGCCGTGAAGTGGATGCACGCACGCGGGCGCAAGGTCATCGGGTGGGGGCTGGGTGCGCCGTCCTCGTCCCTGCAGGGGACATGGTCGCGGTTTGTGAATCAATTCGATGCAATGATCTCGTACAGCCAGCGCGGCGCGGACGAGTATGCCGCGCTCGGTTTCCCCCGCGAGAG
>CAYNQA010000113.1:0-3645 GCA_964399225.1 uncultured Anaerolineaceae bacterium | reverse complement strand
GTTTGCCGGGGCAAAGCATGGGGCGGAGTTGAAAGCCCATTTCGCAGAGGCCGATCTATTTGTCCTGCCCGGAACCGGGGGGCTGGCGGTGCAGGAAGCCATGGCGCACGGCCTCCCCGTCATTGTGGCGAAGGGCGATGGCACGCAGGATGACCTGGTCCGCGCGGGGAATGGGTGGCAGATTCCCCCGGAGGATTACGGCGCACTGCTGCGGACGATGCGCGAGGCGCTCTCGGATGTAAGCCGCTTGCGGAAGATGGGGGTAGAGTCGTACCGCATCGTTGCGGAGGAGATCAATCTCGAAAAGATGGTCGAGACGTTTGTGCGGGCGCTTCAATCAATGGATTGAACCCCAGCATTGATCGAGAATATAGTCGCAGAAATATTTCATCCAATATTTTTCGCTCAAACGCTTGCTGCCCAGAAAGTCGTTCAGGCGGTCATTGACTTCCATGAGGGGCATGAGCGCCTTGCAGACATCCTCCTGGTGAACATCGTAATCGTTGGGGAAATTCGCTTTAATAAAGTCATGCGATTTTTTTGCAAGCGAATTCCATTCCCGCTTGTAGTGCGTGTAAAGGTCCACGAGTTCCACCCGCTCAAGCTGTTGTTGAATGGCCAGGGAAATGGACATGCTATACCTCCGTCACGGCAAGAGTTGCAAGGATGGCGACAAATCCAAACGCGATGAGCATGGTGACCATGCTGAATACTTTGAAGAACGAAAACGGGAACCAAAATAATCCAAGCGCAGACAGCGCAGAGAGAAGCGCGCACAGGAAACCAGCATAACAGAGCATGGCCCTGCGGCGGTATTTTTTGCGAACAGCGGGTCTTTGTTGGGCATCGAAAAGTTCGTAAGTGTTCAGAATTCCCCCCAGAAAAACAAGGATCAAGCCGGCCAATGCAGTTCCCCCGGAAAATAAAAGGCTGACAAGCCCGCTGGTTTCCATCTTCCCTCCCAGGATGATCGAATAGACACGACGGCAATATCAGTATAGCACGCGTGTCAATGCGGCGAGCGGGGCTCCTAGAATTCGTTCGTTAGAGTGGATGGGATCAGTTTCAGGAATGCGGCTACATCGGTGGGGGTGATGAGAATCTCCTGCAATTGTTTGGAGAATCCTTGCGGGTTGCGCGGCATGAGCAGCAAGCCGCTCTTCACTTTTTGTACGCGAGAGAAAATCGTCCACGACGCTTCGATCTTTTCCACTGGGTCGAGACGCTGAACCCGCTCCATCTCTTTGAAGCGGATGAAAACGCGGTAATCGAGATGACCGGGGACACAGTAGATGGCGATGCCGGTGTCGGTGACGATGTAGGTGGTCTCGGCGCCGAAGAAGCGCACGTCCATGTAGAAGATGGCGAAGCCGACGATCATGACGAAGAACTGCCAGAAGCTCAGTCCCACCAATCCGCCTGCCAGCCAGGCCGTGACCGCCGCCACGACCACCAGCAGGGCGAGACGGCGGGCGGTGTGCATCCACGGGATGGGCACGCGCTGGACGAGGAACGCCTCGGTGCCGCGCGGCGCGTGCTGACGGCGCTGGTCCGATATCCACGCGGCGGAGCGCCAGTTGAGCGAGATGATGCCGAGCAGGATGATCGCCATGAAGATCAGCGAGAGGCCCGGCGGCCACGCCCACAAGGCCACCACCGCGATCCACGCGTAGGGATATTGTTTGATGAAGAGAACGGGGAAAGACAGGATGAATTTATCGAGTGATGCTTTCATGATCACAACTCTTCCATGATCTCATTTTTCTTGCGGTCGTATTCGGCTTCGCTGATCAGGTTCTCGTCGCGCATCTTCTTCAGTTCGCTCAGGCGCTCGAGCGGCGAGCCCTGCTTTTTCTTGCGCCTGGATTCGCCCGGCGAGGATGGAGCCGCTTTGAGGTCGGTGGCGAGCGAACCGAAATCCTTCATCGGCACCACCAGCGTTCCGCGCCAGCGCCAGGCCAGCACAGCGAAGACGATGGCCGAGGCGGCCAATCCGGTGATGCCGATGGCGGGAAAGGTGATCTCTTTTTTCGCGTCGTCGGTTACGCAATACACGCTGTGGTCCCAGACCGTTTCGCCGGGGCGCACGTTGTAGCGCACGGTTTCCACCTGCACTTCGCCGCGGCAGATGAGCGGCGCTGTAAGCTTATGGATCGAAGGGACAATGGCGCCGATGCTGACAGCAACGCAAATGAATCCAATGAACAGACTGCCGCCGAGCGCAAAGTAGAGCATGGAACGATCGTATTTCATGACATCCTCTTTTGAAAATTATAAATCTGCGGGTTTTGTTTCAGCACCCCTCTGCAGGGTTGAATCAAAAGGCCGCGTCGCATGGGACGCGGCCTGGAGCGGTTGGGTTACTTTGGCAGTTCCACCAGATTGGCGCGGACGAAGCCGGCCTTGCCGTTGGACGCGCGCACTTTGATCCACTGGCCCGAAACGCCGATCTTGGCTTTGGCCTCATTGGCCGGTTCGAGGACGGTCAGTTTCGTGCCGGCGGTCTCGGTGGCGTAGACGTCGGAACGCGGGGCGGAATCGGCGAAGACTTTGGCGCCGGTGCCGGCCGTCGAAAGGACAGCCACCACCAGCGTCTCTTTCGGCGCGCTCGAGGTCCCGCTCGGAGCGGGTGAGGGCGTGGACGCTGGAGTCTCCGGCGAAGTTTTCTCGGATGCCGGGCTCTGGGCGTAGCGCTCGAGGAACCACGCGGCGACGTAACCTTCGTGGCCGAGCGGGTCGCGCGCGCGGACGAACTGTCCCTGCTGGCCGAGTTTGGATTCAGCGCCGGCCTCGAGCAGGCGCAGCAACGTGCCGGGCAGGATCTGCGCGATGACGTTGGCGGTGCTGGTGGTGTCGGTGCTGAAGCGCATGTTGAGGAAGGCGGTCACATCGGCGGTGGGGATGACGAGCGTGCCGGTGCCGGTCGGGGCGGCAGAGATGGCCACAGGCGGAGTGGGCGCGGGAGCCGGTGCGGGCGTGGAGGAAGGTGTAGAGGCAGGAGCAGGCGCGGGCGCGGGTTGAGTCGAGCCGCCGCCGGGCGTCGCGATCGGTCCGCCTTGTCCGCTTACGTTGTAGATGATCACCTGCTGGATGGATCGTGTCAGCGGGTTGCCGTAACTGTAGCGCGCCATCAAGTAATCTTTGGCGGCGGTACCGGGTGTGTAGGGATAGGGGTCGAGAAGGAGGTAGTCGTTGCCTTCGCGGGCGTAGACGAGCACGTAGTGCCATTGCAGGCCGGGCGCAGGCGAGCTATCCACGCGGACGATGACCGGTTGTCCGGCGTTGAGCGCGGCGTCGATGGCGGAGAGCGGCGCATCGGTTGTTTCGCAGAAGACGTTGGATTGGAGGCTGACCTGCGGGTAGACCTTGTTGACGACCTCCCAGCGGATCATGGCGCTGACGAATCCGCCCGCGGCCTTCATTTTGTCGTTGAGGGTCTTGGGCGTGTCGTTATAGCCGAAGCCTTTGAGCAGCATGGTGATGCTGGTGAGGGCGCATCCCACATAGCCGATGGTGTCGCCGGGATCGCCGAAGCCGAGGATCTCTTCTTTCCATTGCGGGTCTTGCTGGGAGTAGTACGCGAGCTGGTATGACACGGGTGCCTCCTGATAATGCGGATACGGTGTCTCCGATTATACGACTGAA